>JANXYW010000010.1 GCA_025355835.1 Chloroflexota bacterium | reverse complement strand
ACGTTCGAGTCGGAGTGCGTCGCCGCCTTGCCGGCCGGGTCGACGCGCTCAAGCGCAGCCAATACTTCGTCGGCGGAAGCCGGCCGCTCGCCGGGATCCTTCGCCAATAGCCGCAGCACGATGTCTTCGAGTTCCTGCGGGCACCCATCCGACAGCCATGACGGCGCGACGGGCGGCGTGTTGATGTGCTGGCTGATCACCGCGGTCGGATTGTCCGAGACGAACGGCGGCTTGCCGGTGATCAGCTCGTAGAGCATGCAGCCGAGCGAGTAGAGGTCGGCGCGCGGCGTCACTTCGCTGCCGAGCGCCTGCTCCGGCGGCATGTACGCCACGGTGCCGACGAGCATGCCGTGCATCGTCAGCCGCGACTGCTCGAAAGCGACGGCCAGCCCGAAGTCGCCGATCTCCGCCGTGCCGTCGGCGGCGAGCCAGACGTTGCCGGGCTTGAGGTCGCGGTGGACGACGCCGTGTTTGTGCGCGTGCGCGAGGCCGCGGCAGACGCCCTTCGCGATCTCGAGCGTGCGCTCGATCGGCAACGGCATCTCCAGCGTATCGACCGCGCCGCCCGACATGTACTGGCTGACGATGTACGGATGGCCGTCATCGTCACCGACGTCGTGGATCGTAACGATGTTGGCGTGGTCGCCAAGCTTCGCCATCGCCTGCGCTTCGCGGTTCACACGCGACAGCCCCTGCGCGTCGAGGCCGTCGGTCTTGATGACGGCGACCGCGACATCGCGCTTGAGCTTCTCGTCGTGAGCGAGGTACACGCGCTTGCGTCCGCCCTCGCCGAGGAATCGGCGCACGGTGTAGCGTCCGCCGGCGAAGGATGCGGGGAGGGGCGGCGCGGATGGTGCTGCGGCTACGTTGGGCTGCGATGAAGCGGTCGACGGTGCGGCATCCTGCCCCTCCGCCATCGAAAGGAACGCCGTGGCGTCCTCGTTGCCGGCATCGACTGCGAGCACTTTGCGCGCGCAATCGGCGACGTACGCCCAGTTCTTCTCGGCCGCGGCCGCTTCGGCCTCGTCGAGGAGGCGATCGATCTGGCGCCGGATGCGTTCGCTTGGCATGGCCCTCCGGTCGTCGCGCGTGTTCACAGATGATCGTTGAACGCACCTGAGAGGTCAATTGACGCACGAGCGGGTGTAGCACGAGCGGATCGCAGCTCCCCTTCGTGGCCCTTCGTGCCCTTCGTGGTTCCCCTATCTTTCCTGGTTGCGGTTGTGGCGCTCCGGCCGCGTCTGGTATGCTGCTGGGGTAAGTCCTCTTCGCGCAGTCCTCTTCGCCGCCTCGGTACTCCCGCAGCAGCACTCGACGACTCCACGGACATGAGGCCCACACGGCAGTGATGCCGAGCGGTAGATCATGTGTAGAACGTCGCAGTTCTGCCGGCGACCCTTTGTCACCGGAATGCGTATCACTGCGGCGATAGGAAGGAAAGAACAGGAAATGGCAACAGGACAGATCAAGCGACTGGCGAGGGACCGTGGTTTCGGCTTCATTCGGCCGGACGGCGAGTCGGAGGACATCTTCTTCCACACCTCCGCCGTCCAGGGCGGCATCTTCGACAGCCTGAACGAAGGCCAAACGGTCGAGTTCGACAAGGGCGCCGACGACCGCGACCCGCGCAAGAGCCGTGCGCTCAACGTCCGCCTCGCGGGCTGAGCTCGCAACGCGAGACCTGCAACGGCCCGGAGCAATTGCTCCGGGCCGTTTGTTTTGTCCGCGCATCGGCGCGAGACCTCACCTCCGCGCTGCGCGCTGGTCCTCTCCGCCCGGCGGAGAGGAGGATCAGGCATCCGTCCCGAAATGGCAGCACTCGAAATGGAGCGCGGGCGCCCCGCCCGTAACGTGATGGCTCTGCGGCCGCATACGCAGATCGATCCGCAGTTCGTAGTCGAGAACGCTTCACGCTGAACTGCATTCGTTCTGTCCGGACGCGCTTACGGGCGGGGCGCCCGCCCTCCATTCACCTCGCTCGCCGACACGCTGCGTACTCGCTTGAGCTAGGGGATGTTCCCACGCTATATCAGCGATTCGTCGCGGCTGTGTGAGGGACATGAACGCCCATTCCACGCCGATACTTCTGGGAGAAAGCGGCGCGCAGTGCTGTAGTGCGCCGCCCGTTTGGAGTGCGATGGAAATCGAGGAGAAAGCGGCGCCGAACTTCGCCACGGTGCTGGTCGTCGAGGCCAATCCCGGTGATGCGATGGTGCTCCGGCGCATGTTGGGCGTGTACGGCCTGCGCACGATCGTA
>JANXYW010000007.1 GCA_025355835.1 Chloroflexota bacterium | reverse complement strand
TCTGCAACCCGCAGGCGTCAGTCGAACAGCGATTTCTGCGGCGATGGCGTCGCCGGCTTCGGCTCCAGGCCGAGGTGCTCGTACGCGAGGCGCGTTGCGGTGCGGCCGCGGGGGGTGCGCTGGAGGAAGCCGAGCTGCATGAGGTACGGCTCGTAGACATCCATGATCGTGTCGGCGTCCTCGGAGATGGACGCGGCGATCGTGTCGAGGCCGACCGGACCGCCATCGAACTTCTCGATGATGGCGCGCAGCACGCGCGCGTCGACGTTGTCTAGCCCGAGCCTGTCGATCTCGAGACGGGCTAGCGCTTCGGCGGCGATCGCCTCGGTAATGACGCCGTCGGCCTTCACCTGCGCGTAGTCGCGCACGCGGCGCAGCAGGCGGTTCGCGACGCGCGGCGTGCCACGGGCGCGCTGCGCGATGGCGAGCGTGCCGGCGTCATCGATCTCGACGCCGATGATCTTCGCCGAACGGCGGATCACTTGCGCGAGCGCATCGACATTGTGGAAATCGAGGCGGTAGACGTGACCGAATCGGTCACGCAACGGTGGCGACATCATGGCGTAGCGCGTCGTCGCGCCGATCAGCGTGAACGGCTTGATGGCGAGGCGGATCGAACGCGCGCCGGGGCCCTTGCCGGTGACCCAGTCGATGGCGCCGTCTTCCAGCGCGGGGTAGAGGAATTCCTCGACGATGCGGGAAAGGCGATGGATTTCGTCAATGAATAGCATGTCGCCGGTTTGCAGGCTCGTGAGGATCGCGGCGAGGTCGCCGATGCGCTCGATCGCGGGGCCGGACGTGACGCGAATGCTCACCTGCATCTCGGCGGCGATGATGTACGCCAGCGTCGTCTTTCCGAGGCCGGGAGGGCCGTAGAGCAGCACGTGGTCGAGCGGTTCGCTGCGCTGGCGCGCCGCCTCGATGCTGATGCTGATGTTGTCTTTAACCTTCTCCTGGTTGATGTACTCGGCCAGCCGCTTCGGGCGCAGCGACGTATCGGCCTGCAGGTCGCCATCCTGCGGTTCGCCGGCCACGATGCGTTCGGGGGCTTCGTCGGGCATCGCGGTCATGATACGGGGCGGAACCACGGATTCCACGGATTTCGCAGACAGGTTTGATTGTTGTGTTGTTTTTTCGGTTTTCGGCGATGGCTGATCGTCGTGAAGCTGAGATGGTGGGCCCGGCTGATCGACCGAAGCTGCGCTGGTGGCGGCGTTTAATTGCGTTTGATTGGACTTGATTGCATTGCGGGAATTCAATCAGTGGGTGCGGCTGGCGGCTGGTTTGCGGCGACGTGATGGTTTGCGCGGGCACGCCTGACCGCGCCGGCCGGACTGCGTACGAACTCGCTTCCCGATCGTCGCGGCAGGAACTCGAGATTGAATCCTGGCACAACTGAAGCCTCCTACCGCTCTTCGAGTCCCGGTGCATCGCCAACGATCCAATACGAGAAGCGCGCCCGGTTGTGTGCTGCGACGCGCGTCCGCGTGCATCAGGAGGCGCCCCGCCGGTGCTGGTGCCGGGGCCGTAGTCCAGAAGCACCGGTTCCAGGACGCCCCCGCCGACGGCTCGGTTTCCTTCTAATCCGATGGTCGCAGGTTCGAATCTTGCCGGCGGTACCAAGATCACCGCGATCGGCGCAGACCTCGTTCGATGGAGTCTTCTCGACGCTGGCCCTGGAGGCCTATTGGCGAACTGCGAATCCTTGCGGCGGCTCTATGTTTGGGATATGTTCGCCTGCGGCACGTCGGTTCAGGAGACAATATCGATGTCTATTGAGTTCCCGTCCCAGCAGCCCGAGGTGAACTATCTCACCGAAGGCGGGCAGGAAACCGAACTCATGTACAAGCACGGGTTCGAACTTCCCGAGTTTGCTATGTTCCCGTTGCTCGATGATCCGAACGCGGTGACCGCACTACGCGAGATGTACCGCGCCTTCCTCGACACTGCAGCGCGAAACGGTTTTGGCGCCCTCGTCGGCGGCCTCGACTACCGCGCGAGCCCCGATTGGGCGGCTCGCCTTGGTTACTCACCCGAGGCATTGGCCGAAATGCAACTGCGGTCGATCGACTTCCTGCGCGATGTCGCCATGCCGTACAAGCAGCAGCTCCCCGCCCTGATGTACGCGGGCATCGTCGGCCCGCGCGGCGATGCATACACACCGGACCATGCGATCACCGCGGACGAGGCAGAGGAATATCACAGCACGCAGATCGCCACGCTTGCGCTCGCGGGCGTCGACCTCGTCGAGGCGATGACCTTCAATAACGTGTCCGAGGCGGTTGGCGTGGCGCGCGCGGGCGCGGTCAGTGGCGTGCCGGTATCGATCTCGTTCATTCTTGACGGCGCGGGTCGATTGCCGTCGGGCCCGAGCCTGAGGGAAGCGATTGATACGGTGGACGCGCTCGCCGGTGCCGATGCGCCTGCCTTCTACGGCATCAACTGCTCGCACCCGCTCGAGTTCCTTCCGGCTCTCGAGCCTGGCGCGTGGTTCGAGCGGGTGCGCTGCCTGCGGCCGAACGCTTCGACGGCGGAGAAAGGCGCGCTGTGTACGCTGGGTCACCTCGACCCCGGCGACCCGTCGTCGCTCGGTGAGCTCATGGGTGATCTGGCGCATCGATATCCGCACATCGACATCTGGGGTGGATGTTGCGGCACGTGGGATACGCACCTCGACGAGACCGCGCGCAACGTGCGAGCCGCCCGCGGCCTTCTCAACTGATATTCGTGCTCAGAGTGCGCCCACTTGGGCTTCGCCTAAATTCAGGCTGACCACGGGACCAGTCGGGGGACAACGCTCCGCCTTGTCATCCGATCTTGCCATCCGATGGTCGCAACGTCGAGTTCCGCCTGGATCCCGACCTCCAACCTCTAACCCGTAACCCCTAACACGACTACCCTTCCCCATAATGACGCCAGAGCAGATCGCGGAGCGGGAGCGGCAGCTGCGGGGGAGCTGGTGGCGGCGGCGTTTGCTGTCGGTGCCGGGGCAGATGCTGGCGAACACGCCCGTCTACACGCTGACGCGCGAGATGCTGATGCAGGCGGACCATCGCGTGCTGGAGATCGGCTGCGCGGAAGGGAGCCGGCTGCTGCTGTTCGATCAGAAGCTGCGGTTCCAGCACGCGCCCGTCGCTGGCGTCGAACCGTCGCCCGTGCTGGCGGGGGCCGCTGGACGGGCGTTTCGTAACGCGGCACGGCCGCTGAGCGCGGTGCTGGCCGATCCCGGTGCGCTTCCGTTCGCGGACGGCGTGTTCGATGTAGCGTTCTGCGACGATCTGCTGCGATTCCTCGACGTGCGCGGCGCGCAATCGGTGCTGCGCGAAGCGGCGCGCGTGCTGCGGCCGGGCGCGCTGCTGCTGGCGTGGGACCTGGCGCCGCCTGCCGGGCGATTGCGCTGGTGGCAGCGATTCTGGTTGCACGCGTACGGCGGCCGCATCGCCAGCGAGACGAGCCTGATGTCGCTGGCGGAACGCAGCGGCTTCGACTACACGCGGCCGGCGCATCTGCGGCCGTTCTTCTGGCCGCCGGTGCCGCGCGCGTCGTTCATCGCCAGCGTGCTGCCGCCCGGCTGGCGGCGCGAGGGCGACAACATCTTTCCGCCTGAGGGTGCGCCGGGGTAACGACGCAAGCGCCGCCAGCCTCTATACTTCCGCCAACGATGTCCCCTTTGCAGACGAACACGCTGTACTACGGCGACAACCTGCAGATCCTGCGGGACTACATCCCCGACGAATCGATCGACCTCATCTACCTGGACCCGCCGTTCAACTCGAACCGCTCGTACAACGTGCTGTTCAAGGAGAGGACGAAGGACGCAAGTGCTGCGCAGACCGGGGCCTTCGAGGACACATGGCACTGGGGCCCTGCGGCGCAAGAAGCCTTCGATCAGATCGCCCATCACGGCAGCGACAATACGGCCAAGCTGCTCAAGGCGATGGTCGACGCGCTCGATCGCGGCGACGTTACGGCATATCTATCGATGATGGCGATTCGCCTCGTCGAGTTGCGGCGCGTCCTGAAGCCAACGGGCTCGATCTACTTACATTGCGATCCGGCGGCAAGCCACTATCTCAAAGTGCTAATGGATAGCATTTTTGGCCCTAAGTCCTATCGCAACGAGATCATCTGGGAGCGCACGACCGGCCGCAAGAGCGGAAATCAGTACGGCAGAGTCCACGACACTTTACTGTTTTACACGCGATCTGATGGCTCGACATGGAACGCACCATCGTTACCCCAGTCTCTGGACACCGTGAAAGGTCACGACCTTGTAACCGACAGTGACGGTGTTGTCTGGCGCTATTCAGACTTGACCGGCGCCGGAGGCGGTCCGCCTCGACGTTTCGGTGACCGGGGTGAGATCCCTCCGCCGACTGGGCGGCACTGGCAGTTCGCGCAAGACGGTATCGACAATCTTTGGGCCGCCGGCCGGATAGCTTTCTCCCGTGGGGCGCAACCGCGCCTAAGGACTAAGCTCGAAGACTTGGCGGGCGTCGACGTGAGAGATGTCTGGACCGATATCAGACCGATCAACGCGGCTGCAGCCGAGCGCCTCGGGTATCCGACGCAGAAGCCGATCGCGCTCCTTGAGAGGATCATCGCGGCGTCATCGAACGAAGGCGACATCGTGCTCGATCCGTTCTGCGGATGCGGCACAGCGGTACACGCGGCGCACAAACTCGGGCGCAAATGGATCGGCATCGACATCACGCATCTCGCGATTGGATTGATCCGGCGCCGAATGGAAGACGCGTTCACGGAGCTGAATGGCAAGATTCCTGTCGTGGGTGAGCCCGTGGATTTGACTGGCGCCGCCGAATTGGCAGCCCGTGATCCCTACCAGTTTCAGTGGTGGGCGCTCGACCGCGTCGGCGCTCTGCCGGCCGGGGGCGGCGAGCGCAAGAAGGGGATGGATCGCGGCATCGACGGCATCATCCCGTTCGTAGAAGGCGCTACCGATCGTAGGCGCGTGATCGTGTCGGTCAAGGCCGGCAACGTTTCGCCTCTTTTTGTGCGAGACCTGAAGGCCGTCCTCGAGCGCGAGGGTGAACCGATCGGCGTGCTACTAACGTTGAAGAAGCCGACGCGAGAAATGATCACAGAGGCAGTCGCGGCGGGCTCATATCACAGTGAGTTCTGGGGCCGTGACTACCCGAAAATCCAGATGCTCACAGCCGAAGATCTGCTCAACAAGAGGGGCGTCGATATGCCACAACAGCAGGCTTCGCCTTTCGCAAAAGCGCCGAAGGAAAAGCGGCGCGAGGGTAAGCAGACGGGCCTGGACCTGTAGTAATATGCCCTCGTCAGGAGGACGCATTGGATCTCAAAGAGCACATTAAGCTTGAGAACAAGAATGGTGGTCGCCTTCGGGTGTCCGTGAATACGGTGTGTCCTCGCGAGGGGCCTCTGCGCCTGACCGGGCTCGACAGTCGGGGCCGTCGTCTGAAGATCGTCGGCGATGAGGAGTTCATCATCCGGATGATCCTCGACGGGCGCGCCACTGTTCCCGTCGCTGTGGAACTAGGGCTCATCTCAGCTGAGGAGTACGCCTCGAAGGCAAACAGGGCGGACTCAGGCTGCAGCAATGGCAAGCCAGCGCGTGAAACCATTGGCGCACAGTCGGGAACAGGGAAGCGAAGCGCGGACGACCTCAAGGCCCTGATGGACATCGAGAAGCAACACGGCGCGCGCTTGCGCCTACAGAAGAACACGGCGCGGCCGGAGCAAGGCCCGTTGCGCCTCACCGGCCGCGATAGTCGCGGCAATCCCGTGAAGGCCATCGGGGACGAAGCGTTCCTCTGCAAGCTCCTCATGATGTTCCCATCGCTAGAGCAAGCGACTGCGTAGCCAGACTCGCGAGCACTCGCGCCAGACGCGGGCACGCCGCCGCGTGCCCCTACGCTGTCGTGTACAGCCGATGCTCCGCGATGTAGCGTGCGACGGCCGCGGGGACGAGCGCCGAAATGTCGTCGCCCGCGGCTACGCGCGCGCGGATTTCCGTTGACGAGATCTGCGTGGGTGGCATGTTGAAGCGGACGATGCGGGGCGCTAGTTCTGGGACCGCCGCGATCGCTGCTTCGAGTTCGTGGCCATTGCGATCGGCAACCGCGAGCATCGCGTGTTTCACGATGCGGGCGGGGTCGTGCCAGGTTGGCAGATCGGCGAGGGCGTCGGCTCCGACGATGAAGTAGAACTCGTCGTCGAGGCGCTCTGCCGCGAGCGTTTCCAGCGTGTCGGCGGTGTACGTGGGGCCGGGGTGGCGCAGCTCGATGTCGCTGATGCCGAACTGCGCGTGATCGGTGATCGCGAGCATGAGCATCGCGAGGCGATACTCG
Source organism: Chloroflexota bacterium (assembly GCA_025355835.1). GTDB lineage: Bacteria > Chloroflexota > Dehalococcoidia > DSTF01 > JACRBR01 > JANXYW01. Next base: position 7,367 of record JANXYW010000007.1, on the reverse strand, counting down.
CCAGGCGTGATGGTGCGGTGGGCTTTGCGCCAGGGTTCGCCTGCGGGCACGAAGAGCACGATATCGAGCGCGAGTTGCGTGCGCGCGTGTTCGGCCAGTATCAGGTGGCCGTTGTGGACGGGGTCGAAGGTGCCGCCGAGGATGCCGACGTTCATGGCGTTCCGGTCGTCGGTCGTCGGTCGTCGGTCGTCGGGGTTGTGCGCGGGGCGTCGTGCGTGAAGGCGGCGGGTTGGTTTGGCACGGAGGCGGGCGCAACCCGTTGCGCCCCTACAGGGATCGGATGGGTGGTGCTGGGCGCGGGGCTGATGTTTGGGGTGACCCTTTGTACAGGCGGGGCGCCTGCGCTCCATTTCGGGTTGGGCAGGGTTGCGGTCATTCTTCCCATTTGAGTTCTATGTCGCCGAAGCGGACGGGATCGCCTTCGCGAGCGCCGGCGCGGCGGAGGGCGCCGACGACGCCCATGCGGCCGAGACGGCGCATCACTTCGGCGCGCGATTCATCGGACTGTAGCGCGAGCATTTCGACGAGCACGACGGGTTGGTTGCCGATGACGCGATAGGCTTCGTTCTCGCGCTCGATGGTGAAGCCGGGGCCGCGCTGCTGCGGACGCAGGACCTCCACATCTTCGTCGGGCAAAGGCTGCGGTTCTTCTTCGCGAATGCGCTCGAGCCGCTCGAACGCCATCTTCGCCAGATCGGCGGTGCCGATGCGCGCCGCCGCGGACATGAATGCGTACGGGCGGCCCAGGCGTTCGGCGAGCGCTTGGAGTTCCGCGCGGCGCGCTTCCGCTTCCGGAACGTCCATCTTGTTGAAGGCGATGATCTGCGGACGTGTGCTGAGATCGACGGCGTACGACCGCAGTTCGTTGTCGATGACGTCGATATCGTGTGCGGGATCCGGCTGCGACGCGTCGACGATGTGGATGAGCAGCCGCGTGCGCTCGACGTGGCGGAGGAACTCCAGACCGAGACCTGCGCCGGTGTGCGCGCCCTCGATGAGACCGGGGATGTCGGCCATGACGTACGACTCGTAGCCGGCCTCGACGACGCCGAGGTTCGGCTCCAACGTCGTGAACGGATAGTCGGCGATCTTCGGTGTGGCGCGGGAGACTGCCGCCAGCAGCGTCGACTTGCCGGCGTTCGGCAGGCCGACGAGTCCGACATCGGAGATCAGTTTGAGGTCGAGATCGAGGCGCAGGCTCTCGCCGCGTTGGCCCGTCTCGGAGATGTGCGGCGCCTGGTTCGCGGGCGAGGCGAAGTGCTGGTTGCCGCGTCCGCCGCGGCCGGCGTGCACGATGATCAGCCGCTCGCCCGCTTCGGTAAGATCGCCGATGACCTCGCCTGTCTCGGCGTTTCGGACGATGGTGCCGGTCGGCACCTTCAGCTCGAGGTCGGCGCCGTTGCGCCCGTGCTTCTTGTTCGATGCGCCGTTGCCGCCGCGTTCGGCTTTGTACTGCTTCTGGTATCGGAACGCGCCGAGGCCGTTCACCCCGTGGTCGGCGATGAGCACGATGTCGCCGCCGCGGCCGCCATCGCCGCCGTCGGGACCGCCGCGCGGCACGAACTTTTCCCGGTGGAAGGCGATGAGGCCATGTCCACCATCCCCCGCCGTTGCCTGAATGGTCACGCGATCAATCACTGTTTAACTCTCTCTCGGAACGCTGATCATCTTCATTATAGGTGTGTTGGGATGGTGGGATCGGGGGGATTTGAATCTAGGCATAACAGGTTAACCCGACCGATCATTTACATATGTTAAGTAGATCACTCAGATCGGCTTGCCTCCGTCGGGTAGAATACCCCGGTGCCTGACTGCGGATGCGGTCCGAGGGTCTGATACTCCACTGAGGATCTTCGTTGGGTGGGCGGCGAGACGCATAGCCGTCAGTAGTAGGAGGCAGGGAGCATTAGGGGCACGCTCAGCCCGCGCTCGTTCAAGGATTCAAGAGCGCGATTCACTACCACCAGGCCGTCGCTCCCCGCCGGGCGTGATGGTGCTCGAAGGAAGCATAGGCCATACACCCACGGCCTCGTGCTTGTGATCATCTTTGTCGCAGTCGGCTATGCAACATTCACGGGCGGCACCTTCCGTTCGCAGTCGCACGCCTTCGCTGCGCCGATCACCGGGCTGACGCTGCCTGGCGTGAGTTCTAGCATCCCCGCCGCAGACCAATCGGTGCTGCGGCCTTCTCTGGTAAATCGAACATCGAACACGCTGGCGCCGGTCGCAGACAAGCATCGCGAGGTCGCCGAGCAGCTCGCACGGATCTACGCGACGCCGACGGCTGAGCCTTCGCCGGCGGCCGAGGACCCGCTGCTGCGCGCCGCGGCCGTCGCGCCCCCGCCACCGGAGCCGAAGCTCGAAGAGACGTACATCGTGAAGGACGGCGACAACGTCTCGAAGATCGCGGCGCAGTTCGGGCTGAGCGTGCAGACGATCGTCGACAACAACCCGGAGATCCCGAACTCCGACTTCCTGGTGCTGGGGCAGCAGGTGCTGATCCCGCCGGGCGAAGGCATCCTGCACAACATCCACCTGAACGACACGATCAGCGGCATCGCTGACACGTACGGCGTCGAGCTTGCGGCGATCACCTCGTTCGCACCGAACCACCTGGCTTCCCCGGATACGATCGTCGAGAACAAGCTGGTGTTCGTGCCGGGTGGCAAGAAGATCGCGCCGGTCGCGGTGCCGTTGCCCGCCGCCGGAACGGCATCGAGCGCCGACTCTGGTACGAGCGCTAACGCGGGCATCGTCGCTGGCGGAACGAGCTCTGACCACGGGCTGATCTGGCCCATTGGCGGCCCCATATCCAGCGCGTACGGCCCGTCGCACCCACTCGGCATCGATATCGACGGTTACCGCTCAGCCGGGACGCCCGTCGGCGCCGCGACAAGAGGAACCGTCGTGTTCGCCGGTGGCAACGCTTGCTGCTCGTACGGCCTGTACGTCGTCGTGATGAGCCCGGGGGGCATCGAGACGCTGTACGCGCACCTCAGCTCGATCGCGGTTTCGCAGGGAGAGACGGTGTCGCAGGGCGAAGAGGTCGGCATCATCGGTTCGACCGGCTACTCAACTGGCACGCACTTGCACTTCGAAGTGATCGATAACGGCACGCGCGTGAACCCTGTGGCGTATTTGCCGTAGCTGCAACTCCTCGCACATGATGAAAGGCCCGGACTGGTTCCGGGCTTTTCTGTCTTCACCGCTGAGCCGTAGGGAGCGCAGAGGGTTTTTGTTGAAGCGATGTAAGGATGGTCGGGCATACACCACAGAGGACACGGAGTCTTCTTTGGATTAGGTGAAGCGTGGGATGGCGATATGAGGCTGTCCGGTCCAGACGCGCACCTCACCCGGTCGCCTACGGCGACCACCCTCTCCACGTCGTGGAGAGGGGAGAGGCAAGACGGCGATGTACTACCGCTTGTAGTCCAGGATGAGGACTTGGGTCTGTTCCGCGAGCGAGCTTCGCGTGACGGCGATCTTTGCGTGCGTCTCGCTCGACTTGGCGCCCATCTCTTTGAGAAAGCGGTCGATGGGATCGAGTTGGCCCTTTTCGATATCTGTCTTGAAGTGCATGGGGATGACCAGCTTCGGTTCGAGGAGGCTCACCGTCTCGGCTGCGAGCGAAGCGTCGAGGGAATCGCCGCCGCCGACGGGGACGAGAAGGATATCGACGTTGCCGATCTCCTCGACCTGATCCGATGTAGGCACGTGGCCGATGCCGCCGAGGTGGCAGATGCGCAGGTCCTCCAGCTCGATCACGTAGGCGACGTTGCGGCCTGACGTTGCGGTCTTCTCCTTGTCCCGGTACGTCGTCACGCCGGCGACGGACGCGCCCGCGATCTCGAACTCGCCGGGGCCGTCGATGACGCGCGGGTCGCCCGCGACGCCGGCCACGTAGTTGTGCGCCGGGTCATCGATGCTGACCGTGACGAGATCGCCCGTCGGGCGGCCCAGGCTGTAGCCAGTGGTCTTGTCGCAGGGGTCGGTAACGACGGTGGATTCCTTCGCGCGGATGCGGAAGCAGCAGTGTCCAAGCCAGGTGATCTCCATATGGGGATGGTAGCGAGTTTACGCGGACGGAACCACAGGGGCGGCGGTAGCCACGAAGGACACGAAAGAGCACGAAGGACTGAGGCGAGATGGATCGACGTGCGTTCCCTTGAGGCGGCTATCCCGCAGGCCCGGCCTTGCCGGCGTCCGGGAAGAAGAGCGGCTCGCCGTACTTGTCTACGCCGAACTTGCCGATCAGCGCCTGCACGTCGGCTCGCGTGATCCACGCCGCCAAGGCGCGCGCGGCGACGACGTTCACGTTCGGGTGCTTGGCCGGGTTCACGACGATGACGTGGTAGATGTTCTGCAAGCGCGTGCTCTTCTCGTGCAGGATCACCAGGTCGAGGTTCGCCTTTTGGGCCAGGAACGTCGCGCGGTCGGCGAGCGCGTACGCGGCGCGCTGGCTCGCGACCTGTAGCGTTGCGCCCTGCCCCTGGCCGGTCTCGCTGTACCAGCTTTGGCCTTTGGGCGTGATGTTCAGCGCCTTCCAGATGCTCAGCTCGAAGACGTTGGTACCGGAGTTGTCGCCGCGGCTGATGAACGGCGCCTGCTTGTTCGCGATGGCGGTGAACGCCGCGTTCACGTCCGCGGCGCTCTTGACGGCGGCGGGATCGTTCGCCGGCCCAACCACGAGGAAGTCGTTGTGCATGACGAGCTGCCGTTCGATGCCATCGCCCGCATCGACCATCTTCTTCTCGGCCGCGGGAGAGTGGACGAGCAGCGCGTCGACGTCGCCGCGCGTGGCGTTTTCGATTGCCTGGCCGGACCCGCCTGCGACGAGCTTCACCGTGTAGCCCGTCTCCTGCTCGAACGCCGGGATCAGCACGTCAAGGAGGCCGCTGTCCTGCGTAGTCGTGGTGCTGGCCAGCAGGAGTTGACCGGAGGCCTTGGTGGGCGCCGCGGTCGTCATGCCGGTCGTGGGCGGCGTCTCGTAGGCGCCGCTGCCGCCTCCGCAGGCGATCGCTATGGCTGCCGTGCAACCCAGGAGGCAGAGGATGGCGGTGCGCAGAGAGGTGTGTTGTTCGGGGCCCGTCCAGTTCACGCCTACAGTGTGGTTGATCTGTAGCGCGCGGCACACGGCGGAAGTACGAGATGGTCTCGCCGTCGGGCTGGCAAGCGGGCGTGATCGCGCGTTGCTCGATCGCAGGCGGGGCGCCTGCGCTCCATGTGCTTTGGCAGAGCGCCCTCGCTTCGTCCGGTACCGCGAGGGGCCACGATCGGCTAGATTGTCCGCCGAATCTCCGCTGCCTGTTGCGCCGAGGGTGGAACGATGAATACAGCCGAATTCCTGCAGATCACGGCGATGGTGGTACCCGATCGTACGGCGCTCGTATGTGGCGAGAAGCGCGTGACGTTTATGGCCATGGCCGACCGCGTGAATCGCCTGGCGAACTGGTTGCAGAGCGTGGGCGCCGGGCCCGACAAGCCGGTGGGCGCCGTTTCGATGAACGGCGCCGAGTACGTCGTGACGTACTACGCGGCGGCGAAGATCGGTGCGACGTTCGTGCCGCTAAACTATCGCGCGAAACACGAAGAGCTGACGTACATGATCAACACGTCGGACGTGCATGTGCTGTTCGTCGGCGAACGCTACCTCGATCTGGTCGCGACGCTCCGTCCGGAGCTGCAGACGGTGCAGCACTTCGCTTGCTACGACAAGCCCGTGGATAGCATGGGGAATCTCGCCGAGATCCTCGCCTCGGCCAGCGCGGACGAGCCGTTCGTGGATGTGGACGAGAGCAAGCCGACGGTGTTGATCTACACGTCGGGGACGACGTCGCAGCCGAAGGGCGTCGCGCTTTCGTATCTCAACCTTTCTGTGTATGTCACAAACACCATGAGCCCGGCCGACCCGAGCGAGCACGGTGAGGTGACGCTGCTCTCCGTGCCGATCTTCCATGTCGCCGGTGTCACGCCGATCATGTCGTCTGTCTGGGGCGGGCGCACGCTCGTCATCCTGCCGCAGTTCGATCCGGAACTGTGGCTGAAGGCGGTCGAGCAAGAGCGCGTCACGCACAGCTTCATCGTGCCGACAATGCTGAAGCGCATCATGGAGCACGCGGACTTTCACAAGTACGACCTGTCATCGCTGAAGCTGATCACGTACGGTGCGGCGCCGATGCCGTACGAGGTCGTGAGCAAAGCCGTCGACGTGTTCAACTGCGGCCTGATGAACGCCTACGGCCAGACCGAGAGCACGTCGACGATGACGTTCCTTGGCCCGGATGACCACAACATCCCGAAGGAGGCCGGGCCCGAGCGCGACAAGAAGTTGCACCGGCTGCGATCGGTCGGGCGCGGCATGGACGACGTCGACATCGCGATGATGGACGACAACAGCAAGATCCTGGAGGCGGGCAACGAGGGCGAGATCTGCGTCCGAGGTCCGCGAATCATGTCGGAGTACCACAAGCAGAAGGAAGCGACCGCGGCGGCGATCCACGACGGGTGGTTGCACACCGGCGATGTTGGCTACCTGGACGAAGATGGGTACCTGTTCATCACCGGCCGCAAGAAAGACCTGATCATTCGCGGCGGCGAAAACATCTCGACCGGCGAGATTGAGGCGACACTCGACGAGCACCCGCAGATCGAAGAGTCGGCCGTGATCGGCGTACCCGATGTCGAATGGGGCGAAGTGATCAAGGCGATCATCGTGCCGGAGAAAGGGCAGAAGCCCGACCAGGCGGAGCTAACAAAGTATGTGAAGGAGAAGCTGGCCAGCTACAAAGCCCCGGCGTACTACGCCTTCGTCGACGAGCTGCCGCGCAACCCGATGGGTAAGGTGCTGAAGACGGAACTCCGCAAGCTGTACGGCAAGGCCGGGGATGGGGCGGGGTAGGTTTTGGGTTTAGGTTGTAGGTTGTAGGAGAGGTCGCTGGGCGGCCTCTTTTGTTTGGATCGCTGCGCGGGCCTCACCTCCGGCCTGTCTCCTGCGGCGACTCTACGATCGGCCACAGTATAGAGAGGCGCCAATGCGGGTGGTCGATGTGTGGTTGGGCGATCGGTCGCGTTGACGCGACGTCAGGGGTCGGCGACGAACGTGAGCGTGTAGCCGAGGCGACGGCGGTGGTGATCGAGCGGCGCGAAACCGCTGGCGGCGCAGAGATCGCGGACGGTGGCTTCGAGCTGGTAGTCGGGGTCCGTAAGGGTTTCGAGGATCGAGAGGACGCCGCCGGGTTTGATGACGCGTCGTAGTTCGGCGAGGGCTGCCGCGCGGTTCGGGATCTCACCCAACACGTGCACGAGGTACGCGCTATCGACGCTGCCGTCGGCCAGTGGGAGGTTGCCGGCTTCGCCGACGAGCGGCG
>JANXYW010000006.1 GCA_025355835.1 Chloroflexota bacterium | reverse complement strand
TGGTCGAAGGGCCAGTAGGAGACCCACGCCTGGCCGATGATGTTTTCTTCGGGCACGAAGTCGCAGAGCTGCTGCGGGCTGCAGCTGTTGCCCCAGGCGTGTGAATCGAAGCTGTTGCGGCGGTTGTCGCCGAGCACGTAGTACATGCCCGCGGGCACGGTTTTGGGCGCGTACGTGTAGTTCGGCTTGTCCTTGATGTAGTCCTCTTTCAACGGGCTGCCGTTGATGAAGACGGTCTCCTCGCGCACCTCCACGGTATCGCCAGGCACACCGATGACGCGCTTGATGAAGTCGCGGCTCGGGTCGAGCGGAAACTTGAAGACGATGATGTCGCCACGGCGCGGCGCGCGGAACAGGTGATGCTCGCTGTCGTCGCCGCCCGGAACGAACGGCAGGATGTCGTGCACGCGATCGAGGTTGAGGCGGAAGTAGAGCGCCTTGTTGACCAGCAAATACTGGTCGTTGTGCATCGTCGGCTCCATGCTGGCGCCTTCGACGCGGAAGTTCTGCACGACGGACTTCACGGCGAAGAAGATCAGCAGCGCCAGGATCACCGTCTCGGCGAGCTCGCGGCCGACTTTGCGTGCGCGCGCGCCGTTGGTGCGACGGCGCTTCTTCTGAATCGCTTCGTACGGATACGTGCGATCGTAGGCCTTCTCGCTGAGACCGATGTCTTCGGACGTGTACGCAAGCTCAAGCGACGCCGGCACGTCGCCATATGGGTCGACGGGCTCGGGCGGCCATACCTCGATCGGCGACGGCGAAGCGAGTTTCGGCGCTTCGGTCGGCGGTTGCTCCGACACGGCGGGCGTTGTGAATTCGGCGACGGGCGCCGGTTCCGACGCGACGGGCGCGGTGCCGGTTGACGTCGAGGCGTTCGTGATTTCGGACGACAACGCCAATTCGAGCGGGGGACGGACCTGAAGGTGCGTCCCTACGGCCTCGGGAACTACGGCCTCACTCGCGACGGGCTCGTCGGGAGCGATCTTGGGGGCGTCCAAGCGCGATTCGGGTGGCGGCGCGAACGCGGTGTACGGCGAGGCATCGTCGTCCGGCGAGGCGGGAGCGACGTTTGCTGGCTTTGCGGGGGTTTGGGGTTGCCCGGTTTCTTCGTCCGGGCCGGCGGGATCATTGGGCATACGTTCCCTAGTCTATCATGTGGCCGACGCGAATCGAGCGCTCGCGTTCCACATTGCTTCTGGCCAACCGTAAGCGCGACTCTGTTAGACTCTGCGCGATTGAACGCTCACGCCGCTCCCGAACCCGCGCCCAGCAGTCCGGACGACGAGCCGGAGCTTATTCGGCGCGCTCGTGATGGCAACCTCGATGCATTCAATGGGCTCGTCGATCGCCACCAACGCATCGTGTACAACCTCTGCTTTCGTATGCTCGGCAGCAGCGTGTCCGCGGAAGATGCGACGCAGGACGCATTTTTGTCCGCGTACCGGCATATCAGCAGCTTCAAAGGCGGCGCGTTTCGGCCGTGGCTGATGCGTATCGCCTCGAACGCCTGCGTAGATGAGCTGCGGCGCCGCGGCCGGCGGCCCGCCGTATCGCTGGACGCGCCCCTGCCGGGCAGCGACGACACGATCGATGTGGCGGACACCGCTGCCGGGCCGGAAACGAAGGCCCTGCGCCGTGAGCAGCAGGCGACCGTCCAGGCGGCGCTGCTGCGCCTGCCGCCCGATCAGCGTCTGGCCGTCGTGATGTGCGATATGCAGGGGTTCGCCTACGAAGAGATCGCCTCGGCGATGCGGACGTCGGTCGGCACCGTTAAGTCGCGCATCGCGCGGGGGCGGGAGAAGCTGCGGCGCGAGCTTGAGGCACCGGAACATCGGAGAAGCGTGTAGCGTCATAACATCGAGACCGTACCCAGCGTACGGCCTCCGGATGGGGATACGTGTGAACAAGCTGTTGCGATTCTTCCGCGGACACGAGCCTGACGTCAACGCGCTCTCGGCGCAGCTTGACGGGCAACTCGATGCCGCCACCGCTGCGCGCCTCGACGAACACGTCGCATCGTGCGATGCGTGCCGCGGCGTGCGCGACGGACTGCGTGCGACACGCGTCGCACTGCGCGCGATGCCGGAGGCGACGCCCGCACGATCGTTCCGGTTGCGCGTGGCGGATGTCGAGGCTGGCGCGACGGCCCGCTCGACGCGTGCTCCGCAGCTCACGCGATGGGCGCCGGCGGGGATGGTCGCAGCGGCGGTGGCGATCGCCGTCGTCGGCGCGTACGTGACGTTTGGAGGCGGAAGCGACGGCTCGTCGACTTCGGAGTTGGCGGCCGCGCGCCCGGCGACCAGCGCGTCGGGGGCCCAAAGCTCGAACACGACGAACAGCTCGACCAGCAAGTCGGCGCCCGGACCGAGCGGTGGCGCCGCCCCGCCGATCGCCAATTCGCCCGTGGCTGCGGACGCGGCGCCGCAGCTGGATTCGAGCTTGCCGCCGACGTCGCAAGCAGCTGCGAACAGCGTGTCCACGACCGATGACAGCAGGACGCCGCTCGCGGCGCTGCCGGCTCCGTACAGCGGCTCCTCGACTCCGACGCCGGCGGCTGCGTCACCGAATGCGGATTTCACCGCCCCATCCGTGGCAGGCGGGCTGCAGGGGGCGCGCACGGGCGATGACTATCGGAACAAAGCGACGGCCGCGGTCGTCATAGCGATCACGTGGTAGCGACGGCAAAGCGCGCTGCCGCGTGTAGTTGGTGGAATCGAGGAGGACATCAGATGAACAAGCGTAAGCGTGTCGCGGGGTTCGCCACTATCGGAGCGGTCGTCGCCCTGGGCGTATTTGCCGCAGGATGCGGCGATCGGACGACGCGCGTCGAAACAAGCGGCGGGCAGGGACAGACGGGCATCAGCGTGACCGGCGAAGGGAAGGTCTCGGGCAAGCCGGATGTAGCGAAGCTGACGCTCGGCGTGAATGCGGAGTCGGATACGGTGCAGAAGGCGCGCGATCAGGCAGCGGTTTCGCTGGACGCGATCGTCAAGACGCTGAAGAACAACGGCGTCGCCGACAAGGACATCCAGACGCAGCAGTTCAACATTCAGCCGCAGTACGACTACAACGACGGCAACCAGAGACTGCGCGGCTTCCAGGTGACGAACATTCTCAGCGTGACGCTGCGCGATATCAACAAGACCAGCCGTGTCGTTGACGACGCGGTGAAAGCCGGCGGCAACGACACGGCGATCCAGGGGCTCGCGTTCACCATCGACAACCCCGCCGATCTGCAAAAGCAGGCGCGCGAGAAGGCCGTCGCCGACGCGAAAGCGAAGGCCGAGACGCTGGCGCAGGTAGCCGGCGTCATCATCGGCGCAGCGATGAATATTTCAGAGAACAGCAACGCGCCCGTGTTCTACGACTCACGAAGCGCGCGGGCCGGGATCGGAGCCCCGGACACGGGGGGGCCGACGCCGATTCAGCCGGGCGAGCTGGATGTGACGGTGCAAGTGTCGATCACGTGGGCGATTAAGTAGCGACTGTGCCACCGGGTTCTTCGCAGGGGCGCACGGCTGTGCGCCCCGTTTAGCGCCGACCGCTCGATGCCAGGCGGGCACCTCACCCGTCGCCTGTGGCGACCGCCCTCTCCACGACGTGGAGAGGGCTCTCGGTTCGGGAGTCTTCCTGTTCGAGCGACGCTCGGCCACAGTAGGGGCGCACGGCTGTGCGCCCCGCTCGGGCACGAATCGTTCGATTCTACGGGGCGACGGATCCTACGCCATCCGCGCGCCTCACAGGTCGCTTCGGGCGCAGGACTCGGGGTGCGCGGTTGTGCTGGATGAAGCCGGCTGCCAGCAGCCGGGGGCGGCTGTCCTACATCTTGCAGTAGCACCATGCGGGCAACGCCCGATGATCCCGCGGATCGCCGCAATTCGCACGCCTTCGCTACAATAGATCACTGATAGCGGCTGGGCTCCTTTTCTCCGATACAGGTTCTATGGCGACTGAGCAGAAGCAAGACTACTACGATGTCCTGAGCGTGGCGCGCGGCGCCAGCGCGGAGGAGATGAAGAAGGCGTTCCGTCGCCTGGCGATGCAGTTCCATCCGGACCGCAACCAGGAGGCCGGCGCCGAGGCTCGATTCAAAGAGGTCAACGAGGCGTACGAAGTGCTCTCCGACCCGGAGAAGCGGGCGCTGTACGACCGGTTCGGCCATGCTGCGACGCAGGGTGGCGCGGACGGGTTCGCGCGCGGGTTCGAGGGCTTCGGCTTCGGCGGGCTGGGCGACATCTTCGATGCATTCTTCGGCGGCGCGCAGGGACGCACACAGCGCGGCCCGGCACGGGGCGCTGATGCCCGGCGGTCGATGACGCTAACGTTCAGCGAAGCCGTGTTCGGGGTCGACAAAGAGTTCGACATTCAGTCGGCGGAGCTGTGCTCGGTGTGCAACGGGTTGCGCGCGGAGCCGGGCACCGAGCCGGAGCGCTGCGCGCAGTGTGGCGGCAGCGGCGAAGTGCGGCGTGCACAGCAGAGCATCTTCGGGCAATTCGTCAACGTCGCGATGTGCGATAAGTGCCGCGGTGAAGGACGCGTCGTCACGCATCCGTGCAAGAACTGCCGCGGCATCGGGCGCGAGAAGCGCAAGCGCAGGCTCTCGGTGAAGATCCCGGCCGGCGTCGATGATGGTTCGCAGATGCGGCTCACCGGCGAAGGCGAGCTCGGCAATCACGGCGGGCCGCGCGGCAATCTCTACTTGCAGCTCAACGTCAAACCGCACGAGGTGTTCCGTCGCGACGAAGACGATCTCATTCTCGATCTCGATCTGAACTTCGCGCAGGTCGGCCTGGGCGATGAGGTCGATGTACCGACGATCGACGGCGAGCCACACAGTCTGCGGATCCCGGCCGGCACGCAGACGGGCGAGACGTTCGTCGTGCGCGGAAAGGGTGTGCCGCACCTCCGTGGTGGCGGCCGCGGCGATATGATCGTCCATGCGATCGTGACGACGCTGGCGAACCCGACGAAGGAACAGAAAGAGTTGCTGAAGCAGCTCGCCGCATCGATGGGCACGACCGTGAAGCCGCAGGAGGATCGCGGCATCATGGGCAAGCTGAAGGATGCGCTCGGGTAGCCGTGAGCGTGTCAGCTCATCAGCTGGCGGCTTCGCGCGATGCCGGTGTGACGTGGAGCACGAGCAGAAGCACCGCCGCGGCCGCGGCCGTGGATGCGCCGAACGTGAACGTCGCGGCCGGGCCGATCGTATCCCACAACACGCCGCCGATGACGCTCGACAGCAACAGCATCACGCCGGTGCTCGCGTTGTACAGGCCCATGGCCGTGCCACGGCGCTCCGACGGCACAAGGTCCGACACGTACGCCTTCCCGACGCCCTCAGTGAAGGCGATGTAGACGCCGTAGACCACGAAGAGCGGCCAGATCATCCATGCATCGGTCGCCAGCGCGAACCCGGCGTAGACCAGTGCGAAGATCGCGAAGCCGGCGATGAGCACGGGCCGCCGGCCGATGCGGTCGGAGCGAATCCCCGCTGGCAGCGAGAGCGACGCGTACGCGACGTTGTACAGCACGTACGCGAGGACGATGGCCGTCGTGCTGAGACCGATGTTCTTCGAGCGCAGGAGCAGGAATGCGTCGCTCGAGTTGCCAACCGAGAAGATCAGCGTGACCGCGATGAACTGCAGATAGCGCCGATCGTAGCCGCGGAGCGAGAGCAGCGGCGGCAACGGCGCGGTTCGCGGCGTGTGGCGAATGTCGCGCACTGCCAGGACAGCCAGCACCGAGATCGCGCCGGGAATGCCCGCGATGAGGAAGACCGGCCGGTAGTTGTGCTGTCCGAACCACGCCAGCAGTCCGAGTGCGATCAGCGGCCCGATGATCGCACCCGATGTATCCATGGCGCGATGGAGTCCGAACGCGCGGCCGCGCTGCGATTCGTCGGTCGAATCGGCGATGAGAGCATCGCGCGGGGCCGTACGGATGCCTTTCCCGGTGCGATCGAGAAAGCGCACGAAGAGCGCGGTCGGCCAGACGAACGCAGCGGCAAGGCCGGGCTTCGCGATTGCCGCGAGCGCGTAGCCGGCGAATGTGAACGGCACACGACGGCGTAGGCGGTCCGAGAACCAACCGAAAATCCACTTGAGCAGGCTGGCGCTGCTCTCAGCCACGCCTTCAATCAGGCCGACTGCCACGACGGGCGCGCCCAGCGTGGTGGTGAGGAAGAGCGGGATGAGCGGGTAGACCATCTCGCTACTGATGTCGGCGAAGAAGCTGACGACGCCAAGCAGCACGACGTTGCGCGACACGCCCTTCTTGGACGCCGCATCATCTTGCGTCTTGTTGGCGGGGTCTATTGTTGCCAGGGTTTCACCGCCGCATCCGACATGAGACTCATCGCGATAACCTTACTTGACTGCGGCCAACCAATCGACGAACGCATCGACCGCTTCCACCCACACGTCTTCGCGCGTGCGGCCGCTGGACTTCGGGACAGCGAATCCGTGATCGGCGCGTTCGAGGAACTGTAGTTTCGCCTTCTTGAGCGGTTTTGTGGCGGCACGTAGTTCTCCGGGTGTGCCGAAGGCATCGTTCGTGCCGGAAACGAACAGCACCGGCGTCTTCAGCGTCGCGAAGTGGGCGACGCGGAGCTGCTCGGGTTTGCCGGGTGGATGCAGCGGATACGCGAAGAGTGCGACGGCGTCGACTGCGACAGCGTCATCCGCTGATGCCGCGACCATCGACGCGATGCGGCCACCCATCGAGCGCCCGCCGACGACCGTGCGTATCTTCGGGTCGCGGACGGCGTCGATGACGGCGCGCCACGTCGCTTCCAACACGGGCGGACGATCGGGGCCGCGCTTACCGGCTTCCATGTACGGGAACTGGAAGTGCACGGTCGTGACGCCGCGCGACGCGAGCGCCTTCGCCGCGTACACGCCAAATGGATCGTGGATGTTCGATCCGGCGCCCGGCGCGTAGATGAAGATCCAGCGCGCATTCTTCGCAGGCGTGCGCACGGCGCTGACCGATACGGCGTCCGTGATCGCGATGCGCAGCGGCTTGTCGGGCATGAGCCGCTGTTACTGATTCGCGCCGACGCGTTGGAGTACGAGATCGACGAACGGCTTCAACTCCTTCGTCGATGGCGTCGTGAGCGGCGCGTACGCGACGCCGACAACGGCGGACGTGTTGCCCTTGAGGAATCCGACGATGACGATCTGGAGCTGCACGACCGTGCCGGCGGCGTTGATATCGCCGGTCAGCGCGGCAGCGAAGGAGCCATCGCCAACCTTCGGATAGTCGAGGAGCTTCACTACCACTTTCGACGGATCGACGAACACGGTGCCGAACGCTTTCGCCAGCGCGCCCGGCGCCTGGAACCGCACAGCGGCCTCGGCGGAGCAATCGGCGGCGCCGTTCGCGGTCGAGTACACCGTGAGCAGCGAGAACGCGGAGACGATCGTTCCGCCGAGGTACGCGGATACGACATCCTTCGGGCTGTTCGTGATCAGCCGCCCGGCCAGCCGGCCGCAGCGCGCGAACGACGCGCCGGCCGTCGGATCCGTCGCGGCCGCGGCCGCGTTGTCGCTCGGCGTATCGGTCATGATCGTCCAGTCGGGGCCTACGTCCGGCGCTTTGAGCGATGCGGCATCGAGAAGCGCCTTCGCCTGCGTGATGTTGAACGTGGCGCCGGCGGGCGCCGGCGGGGGCGGCGGCGCAGTGGTCGTGGTGTCGGCAGCCGCAGGAACAGATGTGGCGCCGGTCGATGCTGGCGTGCTCGCGGCCGGAACGACCGATGCCGCCCCCGCGGTCGGCGTTTTCGCGGCCGTCGTAGCGGCCGCGGTCTTCGCCGGCGCCGTGGACGAAGCCGCGGGTGTTGTTGTGGCGATCTTCTTGCTGCTGCCACCACACGCGGATGCGAGCAGCGCTCCGGCGGCGAGCATCGAAGCGGCGAACATGATGAGTCGGGACACGATGCACCTCCGGGAGCAAACTGAATGTCGTTCAGTCCACATACCATCTGCTAATGGGCGCTAACGGTCAAGGGGTTGCCGATTCACCGCAGAGCTGCAGAGGGCGCGGAGAAAGGAGAAGGGACGGACTCACCGCAAAGTCGCAAAGAGCGCGAGGAGCGGGGTTCAAGGGAAAAGGTGGGAATCCCTCCCAACAGCTTCTCTGTGTCCTCTGTGATCTCTGTGGTGAAATCCCGCTGTTACGGTGAGGCGTGCGTCGAAGCTGTTACGGGCGGCGGCGAAGCTGTAATCTGGCTGGACGGAGGACATCATGGCGTTCGATCCCAAGCACAACTCTCGCACGATCACGGACGGCCCGACGCGCGCGGCGGCGCGCAGCTACTACTACAGCATCGGCTTCACGAAGGAAGACATCGCGAAGCCGATCGTCGGCATCGCGAATACGTGGATCGGCACCATGCCGTGCAACTTCAACCTGCGCCTGCTGGCCGCAAAGGTGGCCGATGGCGTGCGCAATGCCGGCGGCACGCCGATGGAGTTCAACACGATCGCCATCAGCGATGGCATCACCATGGGCACCGAAGGCATGAAGACGTCGTTGATCTCCCGCGAAGTGATTGCCGACTCGATCGAGCTGTGCACGCGCGGCTACATGTTCGACGCGCTGGTCTGCCTCGTCGGCTGCGACAAAACGATTCCCGCCGCGTCGATGGCGCTGGCCCGGCTCAACATCCCCGGCATCATCG
Organism: Chloroflexota bacterium; assembly: GCA_025355835.1. Taxonomy (GTDB): domain Bacteria; phylum Chloroflexota; class Dehalococcoidia; order DSTF01; family JACRBR01; genus JANXYW01. The sequence goes on along the minus strand of JANXYW010000006.1, from coordinate 1,951 downwards.
TCTACGGCGGCACGATCATGCCCGGCACGTACAAAGGTCACGACGTCAACATCCAGGACGTGTTCGAGGCAGTTGGCGCGCACGCGGCCGGCACGATGTCGGACGAAGAGCTGGATGCGCTCGAGCACGCGGCATGCCCCGGGCCGGGCGCATGCGGCGGCCAGTTCACGGCGAACACGATGGCACTCGCGATGGAGTTCATCGGCCTCTCGCCGATGGGCAGCGCCAGTGTGCCGGCGGTCGACCCGCGCAAAGACGATGTCGGCGTGCGCGCGGGCGAGACCGTGATGGACGTGCTCCGGCGCAACGTACGCCCGCTCGACATCCTCACGCGCGCATCGTTCGAGAACGCGATCGCGGGCGTGGCGGCGACGGGCGGCTCGACGAACGCGGTGCTGCACCTGCTGGCGCTGGCGCGCGAGGCGAACGTGCCGCTCACGATCGATGACTTCGATACCGTGAGCGCTCGCACGCCGCTACTCGCCGACTTGAAGCCCGGTGGCCAGTATTTGGCGGCGGATCTCGATACCGCGGGCGGCGTGCAACTCGTCGCGCAGCGCCTCGTCGCAGGCGGCTACGTCGATGCGTCGCGCCCGACCCCGAGCGGCCACACGTTCGGCGAAGAAGCGATGCTTGCGATCGAAACGCCGGGGCAGGACGTCGTGCATGCGCTCGACAATCCACTGAAGAAAACGGGCGGCCTCGTCATCTTGCACGGCAACCTCGCGCCCGAGGGCTGCGTCGTGAAGGTCGCTGGACACGAGCGGCTGTCGCATCGTGGCCCTGCGCGCGTGTTCGATCGCGAGGAAGACGCGATGCTCGCTGTGACGCAGCATCGCATCGTGCCGGGCGATGTCGTCGTCATCCGCTACGAAGGCCCAAAGGGTGGGCCCGGCATGCGGGAGATGCTCGGCGTCACGTCGGCAATCGTCGGCGAGGGGATGGGCGAGACGGTGGCGCTGCTCACGGACGGCCGTTTCAGCGGCGCGACGCGCGGCCTGATGGCCGGGCACGTCGCGCCCGAGGCGTTCGTCGGCGGCCCGATCGCCGCCGTGCGCGAGGGCGACACGATCCACCTCGACATCACGAACCGCCGCCTCGATGTCGAGATCAGCGACGACGAGATCGCCGCCCGCCTGCGCGACTGGCGCGCCCCGGAGCCCCGCTACAAGACCGGCGTCATGGCGAAGTACGCCGCGCTCGTCTCAAGCGCCAGCGAGGGTGCAATTACGCGGGTGGTGGTGTGAGTACGGAGCGCTTCGCTCGCGCGACGGGATCGATCCAGCTAGTCGATCAACTCAAGCGCGGCAGCCTTCGTTCGCTGTAAGAACTCCGCCGGCGTGACGATCGACGTTACGCCAATCGAACCGAGGTCGAGCAGGTCTCGATCGTAGGTGATGAGGTAGTCAACAGCAGCGAACTGAGCGCAGTGTAGATACTTGCGGTCGTCTTCGTCGCGGCATGGAGGGGGTTCACCAGTCGGCGAAACACGTTCGGCGGACAGACAGACGGCCTCGATCTCAAGTCGATAAAACTCCGGGTGAACGTTGTGGCGGGCCAGAAGTTCGGCTATGCCTCTCTTCGAACGAGTTTCGTTGTACTCGACCTCGATGGCGTCCGATGTCACGAAGCCAAGGTGTTCCGCAAGAATGTTGCGTAGGATACGGGCGGACGCGCCGCTTCTCGACGCAACACCCGCCGCGATCGTGTTGGCATCTATGCAGATGCGGGGCGGCGTCGCGTGCGCTCTCCTGCGCGCTTCTCTGTCGATGGTGACCTTCGGGATAGTTTCTTGTCAGCTTGCAAGATTGCAACGACTTCTTCTTCCGTGACGCCCGCCATCTTCTCATGGATCGCCGAGAGCAGTTCTAACGCAGCGCTGCGAAGGCGCTTCGTATCGCCGTCAGCCTTCGCAGCGCGCACGGCGGCGAGGACTTCCTGCTCTAGGGTT
>JANXYW010000432.1 GCA_025355835.1 Chloroflexota bacterium | reverse complement strand
GCTTGGTACCTCGAATCGTGGAACAAGGAGTACGGTGGCCGCATTCGCGAGGCGATGCTGGCGGACCCCAGCATGTCGAAGACGTGGAAGTCGTCGGACTACCTGGCCAACCACATGGCCGATGTACCGGTGCTGGTGATCGCCACGATCAAAAAGGACATGGTTGTCATCGGGCCGACCCTCGGCGCATCGATCTATCCGGCGGTGCAGAACCTGATGCTGGCGGCGCGCGCGCTTGGTCTGGGTTCGGTGCTGACGACGCTGCACGTCAGGCACGAAGACGACGTGAAGGCGCTACTGGGCATTCCGGACGATGTCCAGACGATGGCGCTGATCCCGATCGGCCGGCCGATGGGACAGTTCGGCCCGGTGCGCCGACTGCCCGCGGAGAAGGTGGTGTACTGGGATAGCTGGGGTACGCGGCGCGATCGCTGAGAGTGAACCGGCCGCGCGATGTCGACGTAGATGTGGTGGGGGCAGAGAGGATCGGCGGACATGACGGCGCGGGCTGTGGTCCTGGCTGCGAGCGGGGTTGGCTGGCGGGTCGCACGATTGTTAGGGTGTCGCCTACGATGACTGAATCGCTTCCACATTTCTCACTCGATGACGCTGATGGCGCGGCACGTACGTTTCCTTCGGGGCGGCACGCGCTGCTTTGCTTTGTGAAGCAGGACTGCCCGACTTGCTTGCTCTCGCTGCCGCTGATCGAGGCGGCGCATGTCGCGTTTGGCGGTGCGGTCGATGTGTGGGTGATCGCGCAAGACGACGCGATGACTCGCGCGGCGATGGCTGAGGTGCACGGGCTGACGCTGCCGCTGCTTGATGATTCGGCGCTTGCGGTTTCGTTCGCGTATGACCTGGATACGGTACCGACGATCATTCTCGCCGACGGTTCGGGCGCGGAGTTGCGGCAGTTTGTCGGGTTCGCGAAAGCGGATTGGCAGTCGTTGTTCGCGGAGCTGGCATCGATCAGCGGCGTCGTGCCGCCGGAGATCGACTGGAGCGCGTATCCGGAGATGCGGCCGGGATGTGGCTCGAAATCGGTCGAGCCGGGCATCGCGGAGCGTCTGGCTGCGGAGTCGTCGGGAAGCCCGTTGCGGGCGCGGCGAATCGAGATCGCGGAATCGGACGACGTGTTCGAGTTCATGTTCGATCAGGGGCTGACGGACGGGCTGCCGGTGGTGCCGCCGACGCCGGAGCTCGTGTTGCGCATGCTCGGTGGCACGAAGCGCGGCGCGCAGGACGTCGTCGCGATCGTCGCGCCGAACATGGCGCCGGCGACGGTCGAGAAGGTCGCGGTAAACGCGGTGATGGCCGGTTGCAAGCCGGAGTATCTACCCGTCGTCATCGCCGCGCTTGAGGCGGTATGCACGGACGAGTTCAACATTCACGGCGTCAACTCGACGACGTGGGGCGCGACGCCGACGCTGGTCGTGAGCGGACCGATCCGTCAGCGCATCGGCATGAACATGGGGCTGAACGCGCTGGGGCAGGGCAATCGCGCGAACTCGACGATCGGGCGCGCGCTGAAGCTCGTGCTACGCAACGTCGGCGGCGCGAAGCCGTACGGCACGGAGCGCCCGACGCTGGGCTGGCCGGGCCGCATCACGTCGTGCTTCGCCGAGTGGGAGGAGCGCAGCCCGTGGGAGCCACTGCACGTCGAACGAGGCTTTCGCGCGGACGAGAGCGTCGTCACCGTGATCGCGACGGAGGGGCCGCATCAGATCGCCGATCAGGTGTCGCGCGCGGCGCACGCGCTGGGCGGCAGCATCGGGTTGGGGCTCGAGGCGTTCTGGCATCCGAAGAGCCACAACCAGGGCGACATCTTGCTGGTGATCTGTCCGGAGCACGCCGACACGCTGGCGCGCGACGGCTGGACCAAGGCCGATCTGCGCGCGCGCATCCAGCGGATCACGTCGCGGCCGATGCGCGATCTGCTCGGCGACGACGAGAGCGGCGAGGGGTATCAGCGCGCGTGGTTCGGCGCGGCGGGGCCGACGGAGGCGCAGCTCGATACGCTCGTGCCGAAGTTCCGCGGGCCGGAGTACATCCACATCGTGGTCGCCGGCAGCGAAGCCGGGAAGTTCTCGACGGCGTACGGCGGCTGGGTGCTGGGGCCGATCGGCTCGAATCCGGTCAGTCGGCGGATCGAGGATTGAGGTTCACCGCGAAGGCGCGGAGAACGCGGAGAAGAATTTAGGGTTTACCGCAAAGTTCGCGAAGATTGTAGGGGCGGCCCCGCGTGGCCGCCCGCGTCGGTCTGAACAGGCTAGCTCGGTTCGGGACGGAAAAACCCCACCAGTCCGATTCCGGACGATGGGGAGGAATGCGTTCACGGCGAGTCGGCGCGCCACCTATACTCTACCAACGATTGTGCCAAACCGTTAGCCGAAGAGCCATGCGGAGAACATCATGACCACGACCACCATCACTGACCCGACCGACGAGCGCGTGCCGGTGCGGCGGGCGCTTACGCCGCGGCCTGAATCGATCACCGGCACGGTGGCGCTGCTGGATATCAGCAAGCCGCGCGGGAATGTGTTGATCGATCGGCTGCAGGTGCGGCTGGCCGAGCGGCTGCCGGGCGTCGAGTTCAAGCGCTATCGCAAGCCGACGTTCACGAAGCCGGCGCCGGACGAACTGCGCCGCCAGATCGCAAAGGAGTGCGGCTTCGTCATCGAAGCGCTGGCCGATTGAGGCTCTTG
>JANXYW010000426.1 GCA_025355835.1 Chloroflexota bacterium | reverse complement strand
TGGCAGGTGAGGATGGCAGTTTTGCCGCCGATGGTGATGGTGGGGGAGGGGGTCATAGCGTCCGATCTCGATGTCAAGTTGACGTGCCGCGGCAATTATATTCGTAGCGCGTCGTAAGGGGAGGTCCGTGCCGCCGTTCGCTGCGACCACAGCCCGATATACTGGCGCGCGAAGCGAGGTGGATGCGTGCTCCTGACGCTCGATATCGGCAACAGCAACGTGACGATCGGCATCTTCGATGGCGAGGAAATCCGCGCTACGTGGCGGATCGCTACGGACGTGCTGCGGCTGCCGGACGAGTACGCAGTGACGATCTTGGGGCTGCTGCGCACCCAAGAGATCGCCATCGAGAGCGTGACGCAGGCCGTGATGGCGAGTGTGGTGCCGGACCTGGCGCCCGTGTTCGAGCAGCTGTGCAAGCGCTACTTTCACGTCGATCCGCTCGTTGTGAATACCGGGACGCGTACGGGCGTGCGCATCGTCTACGACAACCCGCGCGAGGTTGGCGCGGACCGCATCGTGGACGTGGTTGCGGCGTTGGAGTTGTACGGGCCGCCGCCGCTGATCATCGTCGATTTCGGGACGGCGACCGTGTTCGATGCGGTGTCGGCCGAGGGCGATTATTTGGGCGGCGCGATTGCGCCCGGCATCGGTATTTCGTCCGAAGCGCTCTTCGAACGGGCCGCAAAGCTCTATCGCGTGGAGCTGGAACGGCCGAAGACTGCCATAGGCAAGAACACCGTAGCGGCCATCCAGTCGGGCACGCTCTACGGGTACGTCGGGCTGATCGAGGGTATGGTGGCGCGTTTCCAGAAAGAGCTCGGCGGCAAAGCGAGGGTGATCGCTACGGGCGGCTGGGCGAAACGCCTGGCGAATGAGACGACGGTCTTCGACGTGGTGGACGAGAACCTGACGCTGACGGGGCTGCGGCTGATCCACGAAATGAACACGCGGCGCGACTGAGATGCCACACGACGACCCGCTGCACGGCGCGCGCATCGTCCTCGGCGTTTGCGGAAGCATCGCCAGCTACAAGGCCGCGGATATCGCCAGCAAGCTGACGCAGGCCGGCGCTGACGTCGATGTCGTGCTGACCGATTCGGCGCAGAAGTTCGTTGCGCCGCTGACGTTTCGCGCGCTTACCGGCCGCCCCGTGTTTACCGATATGTACGACCCGCAATCGCCGCTTGCCGAAGAGCATGTTGCGCTCGCGCGCGCCGCATCGGCGATGCTGATCGCGCCCGCGAGCGCGACGACGCTGGCCCGGCTGGCGCACGGCATGGCGGACAACATGGTGGCGCTAACGGCGCTCGCGACAACGGCGCCCGTGCTGGTTGCGCCCGCGATGGACGCGCAGATGTGGGCGCATGCCGCGACACAAGCGAACGTCGCGCTGTTGCGCGGACGCGGCGTGATCTTCGTCGGGCCTGCGGAGGGTCGGTTGGCGAGCGGGCACATGGGGCTCGGCCGCCTTGTCGAGACGGATGTCGTGCTGGGCGCGCTGCGGCAGACGCTTGGCGCGAGCGGCGATCTTGCCGGGCGGCGCGTGGTGGTGAGTGCGGGCGGGACGCACGAGCCGCTCGATCCGGTGCGGTTCATCGGGAATCGATCTTCGGGGAAGATGGGTTTCGCTATCGCCGAGGCGGCGCGCGATCGTGGCGCGCAGGTGGCGCTGGTGTGCGGGCCGGTAGCGCTGGCGACGCCGTACGGCGTGTCGCGCATCGATGTGCGGACGACGGACGATATGGCGTCGGCCATCGGTCACGCGACGAACGGCTGCGATGCGTTGATCATGGCGGCTGCGCCGGCCGACTTCCGTCCGGCGGCCGTCGCCGACCAGAAGATCAAGCGCACGGGCGCATCGCTGAGCCTCGAGCTTGTGCCGAACGCGGACATCATCGGCGGGCTGCAGGGTGGCTTCGTGAAAGTCGGATTTGCGGCCGAGACGGAGCAGGTAAACGCGAACGCCAGCGGCAAGATCGCGAAGAAGGGCTTGGACTTGATCGTCGCCAACGACGTGACGGCGCCGCAGGCCGGGTTCGGGCACGACACGAACCGCGTGACGCTGATCGGCGCCGACGGCAGGATCGACGAGCTGCCGCTGCTGTCGAAGTACGACGTGGGGCATCGGATCCTCGATCGGGTGGTGGCGATTCTGGCATCGCGCTGAGGCGCTTGTGGCGGGTAGCTGTCTATAGCTCATGCCCTCTCCGATAGTCGACATTGAATTGCAGTTTTGTGTTTTCCGCACGCCTTCTTGCGGTTTGGCCCGCCTGGGCGCGCGAGCACGTCGGCCGACAGCATGCGCCACGCGATGGGTGTCCTCCAAGGGGAGGACGTCACCCGGGGGTTGCGGGACGCGGAGGAGCGAGAGACAGGGCGTGGATGAGAAACCGGACGGCGCCGCTTCGGTGCGAGTGCATCAGGCGGCCGACAGCAGGGCAAGGGCTCATCTTAAACCGCCCCGGCGCCGTCCGGACCATCGCATCATGCGCTGGGTGAAGCTGGTGTACCGGACGCTTGGGCGACGGGCGGGCTACGCGTGGGCGACGGTGGCCCTCACCCGGCCTTCGGCCACCCTCTCCCACAAGGGGAGAGGGATGCGTTTGGAGGTTGGTGGCTGCGAGCGAGCGGCGCGCGGGCTGGAAAGCCCGCGCTACGGGCGCGGACACACAAACGGAGGCGCCATGCACCTCCGTTAGAGCGGCGGAAGTCTAACGTGCGGAGTCGAGTGGGTGATCGCTGCGGGCATGCACGCTCGTTACCCCTTCACCACGAAGTTGAGCAGCCGGTTCGGCACGTAGATCACCCGCACGATCTCTTTGCCCTCGACGTGCTGCGCGACCGATGCGCTGGCCATCGCCTTCGACCGCGCGGCGTCCCCGGGTGCGTCTACGGGGAGGGTGAGGCGGTCGCGGAGTTTGCCGTTTACTTGCACGGCTATTTCGACCGCGTCGTCTGCCGCCAGGGCGGCGTCGAACGCGGGCCATGTTTGGGTGTGGACGCTGTAGGGCATGGCGAGGCGCTGCCATAGCTCTTCGGCGATGTGGGGCACGCTGGGGGCGAGGATCAGCGCCATCGATTCCTGCGCCTCACGCCAGGCGGCGGCGTCGACTTCTGCGCCGGCTTCGCGCAAGCGCGTCATGTGGTTCGTGAACTCCATGAGGGCGGCGAGCATCGTGTTGAAGTGGAAGTTCGCGACGTCGTCCGTCACTTTGGCGATCGTTTTGTGCGTCCAGCGGCGCAGGTCGCGCGTTTCGGGCGCGTCGGGATGCGCAGCCGTGCGCATGTCGCCGGTGACGACGTTCCAGACACGGCTGAGCCAGCGATAGACGCCGCTGATGCCGCTGGCGTCGTACGGGCCGCCGCCATCCCACGGGCCGAGGAACATCAGGTAGGCGCGGAAGGTGTCGGCGCCCCAC
>JANXYW010000389.1 GCA_025355835.1 Chloroflexota bacterium | reverse complement strand
AATCCGTGTTTCACCGTTCCCTACCCCGCAAGCGCCGCGCCCAGCGCCCGATACACATCGCGATTGAACGCCAGCCCGCCGTGCGAGCCGCCCACTTCGATGTTGCGCGCGCCGTCCACCGGACACGCCGCCGCCGGCACGATCGGGTCGTCGCGGCTGTAGATCGAAACGACGCGCGTGCTCGGATGCAGCGGACGTCGCAGATCCGGCGGAAAGGCGCAGCCGCACTCCGGCACGTTGCAGTCCGGGTCGACCAGCCGACGGAAGCTGCTCCCCGCGTCCGTCACGCGCTTTGCCGCCGGCGGATCGTCCGCAATCGCGGCGACGCTCCAGGACGGCATGCGCATAATCGCGCCGACGGGCGAACCCAGCAGCACGAGCGTCGCCGCATCGGCTTGCAGCCGCGCCGCGATCGCGCGAGCAAGGATCCCGCCGCGACTGTGACCAATGATCGCGACCGGACCAGCGTGCCGCTCGCGCTGGCGCTGTAGCTCGCCTTCGACCTGCACGCACAGCCGCTCTGGACACCCGACGTTGATGGCCAGCGTCGACCGCACAGGCCGATAGCCAACACGCCGTAGCCACCGTCGCAACGGCTGAAGATACATGTCGTTCGCGAACAGACCCGGCAGCACCAGCACCAAGCGGCCGTCGCCGCGCGGCACGTCAACGCCCCGGTACACCGGGTCGCCCATGAGGTGAACCAGTTCGCCAATGGCCAGCGTCTCGCGCCCAAGCACCTCGACCGGATCACGCGCCATCGCCACCTCCAACCCCATCGTACCGCCGACCGGCCGATCGCACGCCTCGGTCGTTGTCCACAGATTTCACAGATTCTCACAGATGGAGAATTGGCGGGCGATGCACCGCGCGGACTGAAGTCCACGCTACGTCCTGACTGTTCCTTCCACGCCTTCGCGGCTCCGCCCATCTATTCCTTCCTTCGTGCTCCTTCGTGTCCTTCGTGGTTCCCGTCACCCCTTTCTGCGAAATCTGCGCAATCTGCGGTTCCCACGCCTTCGCGGTTTCGCCCATCTATTTCCTTCCTTCGTGCTCCTTCGTGTCCTTCGTGGTTCCCGTCCCCAATCCGTGAAATCCGTGTAATCCCTGTTTCCCCCGTATACTCGTTCTCGATGCCGAAGAAGCAGACCGACGACACCCGCGATTACCAGAACGCGAAGCTCCGCGTCGAAGAGCTGCGCGCGCAGATCGCCTACCACGAACACCGCTACCACGTGCTCGACGATCCGGAGATCGCCGACGGCGAGTTCGACAAGCTCACGATCGAACTACGCGCGATCGAAGCGCAGCATTCGGAGCTGATCACGCCCGACTCGCCCACCCAGCGCGTCGGCGGCGCACCCGTCGAGACGTTTGGCATTGTCGAACACCGCGTGCCGCTGCTTTCACTGAACAACGCGTTCGATGCCGATGGACTCCGCGCTTGGCACAAACGCGCTTCGAACATCATCGAGCGCACCGACTTCGCAATGATCTGTGAGCCAAAGATCGACGGCCTCGCCTGCGCTTTGGTGTACGAAGACGGGCGCCTGCTCACGGCCGCGACGCGCGGCGATGGCACGCGCGGCGAGAACATCACGCAGAACGTCCGCACCATCCGCTCGATCCCGCAGCGCATCACGGGCACGGGCCTCCCGGCGCGGTTCGAGGTGCGCGGCGAAATCTACATGACGAAGAGCGGCTTCGAGAAGCTCAACGCCGAACGCGGCAAGGCCGGCCTGCCGCTTTTCGCCAGCCCGCGCAACTCCGCCGCCGGCTCCGTCCGCCAACTCGATCCGAAGGTCACAGCCGCACGCCCGCTCGATGCCTTCTGGTATCAGCTCGGCTGGCAGGACGGCGGCCGCGAACCGGCGACGCACTGGGACGTGCTGCAGTGGCTGAAGAAGCTCAACTTCCGCGTCAATCCCAGCATCCAGCGCTTCGGTACGCTCGATGATGTCGCCGCGTTCTGCGAAAGCTGGATCGAACGACGCGACTCGCTCGACTACGAGATCGACGGCATCGTCATCAAGGTCGATGAGCTCGCACTACAGCGGCAGATGGGCGCCGTCGGCCGCGAGCCGCGCTGGGCCATCGCCTACAAGTTCCCGCCGACGCAGGCCACAACGACGCTGCTTGCGATTCAGGTGAACGTCGGCCGCACGGGCACGCTCAACCCGTTCGCTGTGCTTGACCCCGTACGCATCGGCGGCGTCACGGTCAAGCTCGCGACGCTGCACAATGAGGCGGTGATCCACCTCAAGGACGTGCGCGTCGGCGACACCGTGATTGTCCAGCGCGCTGGCGATGTGATCCCGCAGGTCGTCGGCCCCGTTCTGAGCAAGCGCGCGGCGAACGCGAAGCGCTTCCACATGCCGACGAACTGCCCCGTCTGCCGCACGCCCGTCGTGCGCGGCGAGGGTGAAGTCGCCGTCCGCTGCCCGAACCGCCAGTGCCCGGCGCAGCGCTTCCGTCTGCTCGAACACTTCGTCAGCCGCGGCGCGATGGATATCGACGGTCTCGGCGAATCGATCGCCTTCCTGCTGATGGAACGCGGTTTCGTCCAGGACGGCGGCGATCTCTATCGTCTGCGCGAGCGCCGCGACGATCTGCTCGCGATCGATCGCTTCGGCGAAAAGAGCGTTGATCGGCTGCTCGCGTCGATCGACGCGAGCAAAACGCGCCCGCTTGCACGCGTCATCGTCGCGCTCGGCATCCGCCACGTGGGCGGCGAAGTTGCGTCCGTGCTTGCGACGCATTTCGGCAGCATCGATGCGCTGATCGAGGCTGGTATCGATCAGATCGTCGAGATTCCCGGTATCGGCAACGTCATCGCCGAAAGCGTCATCGAGTTCTTCGCGGACGACGACAGCCGCGCGCTCGTCGAAAAGCTTCGCGCCGCCGGCGTCAACCTCCGCGCCGAGAAAGGCGCCGCCCGCGAGGGCCAGCTCAGCGGCCTCACCTTCGTCGTCACCGGCCATCTCGAACGCCTCAGCCGCGACGCTGCCGAATCGCTCATCAAGCAGTATGGGGGCGCCGTCGCCAGCAGCATCAGCAAGAAAACAAACTACCTCGTTGTCGGCGCCGAAGCTGGCAGCAAGCTCGAAAAAGCGCAGAAGCTTGGCACGACGCTGCTAGATGAAGACGCGTTCGCGGCGCTGCTGCACGAGAACGGGATCGAGATCTAGAGGTCCTTACAGGATCGGATAGCGTCGCCTGGGCATCACACATTCGCAACATATTGCGCGCCGCTGGCCGTTGTCCGCCGTCGCGCGCCATATATTCCGCGCCAAACAAGATGAAGAGATCGCGGGCTGCAACATTGATCGATTGAGCACAAGAGCGCGCAACCGTTACGTTACGCTGCGCTGCTGTCCGCTTCGCGCGAACGCGGCATCACGTCGTCTGAGTGATACGTCGGCCGCTCAGGGTGCGCGGCGCGCACGCGCAGCTCCGGATGCGTCGCCATGAGATGCGTGAACGAAGCCACGACACCCGGGTCGAACTGCGTGCCGCTGCCCGCGGCAACTTCCTCCATCGCCTGCTCGTGCGTTATCGCGTCGCGATACGGCCGATCCGACGTCATCGCATCGTACGCATCGATCACAGAGAAAATGCGCGCGTCGAGCGGAATCTTGTCGGATGCGAGACCGAAGGGATAGCCGCCGCCGTCGTAGCGCTCGTGATGGTAGAGCAGGATCGGCGTCGCGCCCTCCAGGAAGCTCACCTTCGAGACAATCACCCCGGCCAGCAGCGGATGCTTCCGCATCGATTCCCACTCCAGGTCGTTCAGCGCCGCCGGCTTCTTCAGCACTGCGTCCGGCACGCCGATCTTCCCGACGTCGTGCAGCAGCGCGCCGCGCTCCATATCGACCAGCACGTTGTCCGCCATGCCCATCTTTCGCGCCAGTTGAACGGTCATCTTTGCGACGCGCTCAGAGTGGCCTTCCGAGACCTGATCCTTCGCCTCGAGCGCCGCCATCATCGCCTTCAGCGTGGAGTCGTAGCTAAGTTCGACCTCCTTGGCATAGGCGCGCACCTTGGCGAAGAGCATCGACTGCTCGATGGCGAGCGCGCCCTGTGCGGCGAGATCGACCGTCTGACTCACCTCTTCGGGTGTGAACGCGTTGCGGCGACCCGTCGGGACGCGCACGACGGCCACGACGCCGACGACGCGATCGCGCAGCGACATCGGCGCAATGAGTACGTTCACCTGATCGTGCGTCTCCAGCTCGGATCCGAAGAACTGCGCGTACAGCTTGGCCGATTGGCCGCTGACGATCGCGGTGTTCGTGACAACGGCCCGGCGCAAGAACCACTCTTCGATCGACCGCTGCTGGTGAGCGACGGTGCCGCTCCCTACGTCGTACGTCGCACGCAGCACCAGGTCGCCCGTCTCGGGCTCGAACAGCGCGAGCAGGCTGTAGTCGGCGCGCGCAAGCGTCGCTGATTCGCGCGAGACCTGCGTCACCACGTCGTGCAGATCGAGCGACGCGCGAAGGTCTTCGCCCGTCACGTACAGTCGCGCCAGCCGCCGGTGCTCCGACGCAACCTTGCGCGTCGCCAGCCAGAAGCCCGCCTGCAACACGACGCACAACAGCACGTACGCAATCGCGACGGAAACGATGGTCACTTGCTGGGCGGAACGAATGCTCGCGTCCAGCGCGCGCGCGTCCAGCGAAATCTCGAGCACGTATCCGTCAGCGCTCGAGTACGACGCGAAGATCGGGCCGCCGTCCAGCGCCCTCCCTCGTCGCGAGACGATGTCTGTCCCACTGACGGCGGGCGGCATCGGATCGCTCGCACCGACACCGGCTGCATAGGCCACCTGGCCGTCGCCTGTCCACAGCCGGATGCCGCGCAACTCCGACGAGAGGAGCGGCCCCGTCAGCGCGTCGATCTGCGTCCGCGACTCCGGCGGCAGCGGTACGCCGCCAGTGGCAGGCCGCAACGCCTCGATAGCTGATCGCACAGGCGTACCGACGAGGCGGTCTGCGCTACGCGCCGCCGCGCCCTCTTCGCGGTTCCGATCGATCTGGTATCCGGCCGCGCCGGCGAGCGCGGCGATCAGCGCCGCCGCCAGCACGCTGATGGCGGCAAAGCGCAAAGCGATATGCGAAGTCGAGCCGCCCAATCGAACCTCTTCCCGCCATCCACCAGTTTCTACGAGAAATATCGGTACAAACCCTTACAGGCCGCAGCCAAAGCAACGAGCAGATTCGTCAAACTTGACGACACAAAGCCGCGCCGGTCGGCATGATCCTCCATTATTTCCCTTCTCCACGGCGTGGAGAGGGGTGGCCGAAGGCCGGGGTGAGGTGCTCGAAACGCCCGCGAGTGCCCGTCGCCAGGTGCGGGCCTCGGCGCGAAGCGGGACGGCACCGCCTGCTATCATGCCATCGTGCACCCGAAACTAGCCGAACTGCGCCGCATCATTGGCGAGATGGATTCCGTTGTCGTCGCCTTCTCGGCTGGCGTCGATAGCACCTTCGTCGCCGCCGTCGCCGCCGACATGCTCGGCGCGCGCGCCCTCGCCGTCACCGGCGTCTCGCCTTCGATTCCTGCCGCCGAGGTGGAAGAAGCGAAGGCGCTCGCAGTCCAGATCGGCATCCGCCACATGCTGCTGGATACGTCCGAGATGGACCGCCCCGGCTACGTCGAGAACTCGCCGCAGCGCTGCTATCACTGCAAGACCGAGCTCTACTCGCTGCTCGAAGAGATGGCCGAGCGCGACGGTATCGCCTACGTGCTCGATGGCTGCAATGTCGATGATCTCGGCGACCACCGCCCCGGCCGCGTTGCCGCCGCCGAGCACCGCGTGCGCAGTCCCCTCATGGAAGCCGGACTGACGAAAGCGGAGATCCGCGAGTTTTCGAAAGAACGCGGCCTGCCGACGTGGGACAAGCCCGCCATGGCGTGTCTGTCGTCACGCATCCCCTACGGCACGCGCGTCACGGTCGAAGCGCTCGACCAGGTCGGCGCTGCCGAAGCATTTCTCCGAGGCCTCGGCCTCCGCCAGCTCCGCGTCCGCCACCACGGCGACGTTGCTCGCATCGAAATCGAACTGATCGACATCGCCGTCGTCGTCGAGCATCGTCAGCGCATCGTGACGCGCTTGCGGAACCTCGGCTACGCGCACGTCACGCTCGATCTCGCCGGCTTTCGCAGCGGCTCGATGAACGAAGTTCTGAGCAAGCCTGCGGCTTCGAGCCGCCCCAGCGCCCTCATCCAGCTCTAGTCCCAGCGCTATACTGTGGCGATGGTTACGAAGCGCCCGACCCCGAAGAAGTCACCAGCAC
>JANXYW010000344.1 GCA_025355835.1 Chloroflexota bacterium | reverse complement strand
CGAAAGCGACACCAGCGGCATCGACGAGTGCTGGGGCGCCTGTCGCGATCAAGGCATCGGGGTCGGTGCTGAAGTTCGATACGGACAAACTGACCGCCGCCGCAGGGAGCGTGACGATCGCGTTCGACAACCAGGACGCCGGCATCCCGCACAACATCAGCGTGCATGAGGGCGGGGATGCGAAAGGGAAGACGCTAGGAAAGACGGACCTCGAAGCGGGTCCGATCAAGCAGGAGTTGAAGCTCGACCTGACGGCGGGCTCGTACTTCTTCCAGTGCGATGTGCACCCGGCGACGATGAAGGGCACGCTGACGATGAGCTGACGCGTCGGCACCTCCCCTCTCCTCCGGCCTCTGGCCACCGGCCGAAGAGGTTCGTTTTGGGGATCCGCGCCGCGGCACGATCTGCATGGCGCCCGGCCGGTGCTCCCCGCTGCAACGGAGCGCGAGCGCCCCGCCACGACAGCATCGAAATCGGCAACATCCCGAGCTTCCTTACGTCGCCCGCTGAGACCTTCGTGAACAGCGCCCTCGACGACGTGCTCAACGGCGTCAACCTCGACCACAAGTACGCGCCGACGCTCACCGACGGCCAGGCCGCAATCGCAGGGATCCCGTAGCATGCGATGCCCCGCCTGCGGAGCGAACAATCGTCACGACGCCGCGTTCTGCTTGACCTGCCGTGCCACGATTCCCGCGTCCGATTCGACGCAGCCGTTCGTTGCGCAACAACCGGCGCAACCTGCCTGGTCGACGGCGTATGTGGATCGCCCGATCGATCAAACCGAGACGGCTTGGGTGTTCGCCGGGTTCTGGTCGCGATTCCTCGCGTGGGTGCTCGATTCGTTCTTCTCTGTATGCATCGCGATCGTTCCGGCCGTGATCGTCGCGGTGATGTTCGCGCAGGCCACCGGCGTCGTGACGGCAGCGGTCGTCGGCTTTCTCGCCCTCTACATCGCGATCATCGTCGCCTACTACACCATCGCAAACGCCACAGGCGGCGGATGGGGCAAGCGCATGCTCGGCCTACGCATCGTCCGCGCGCGCGATGGCGGGCTGCCCGGTTACGGCACGGGCTTCCTTCGCGCCGTCGCGCCCTACCTGATCGGCATCGTTCCGCTCGTCGGTACCGTCATGCCGCTCCTCGACGACCTCTGGATGCTCTGGGACGCCGACAGCCAAACGCTCCACGACAAGATCTCCGGCACCTACGTCGTACGGCGCTAGCTCCGCCGGAGCTATAGTTACCGTATGGCCAGCATCCATCCCCACGTCGACGTCACGATCGACCAGATCGCCGCGTTCTGCCAGAAGTGGCAGATCACCCAGTTCGAGCTGTTCGGCTCCGTCCTGCGTGACGACTTCCGCCCCGACAGCGACGTAGATGTCCTCGTGACATTCGCGCCTGGATCGGGAGGGACACTCTACGACCTGGTGCATATGGAAGATGAGCTGAAAACGTTGTTCGGTCGCGAGGTCGATTTGGTACAACGC
This sequence comes from Chloroflexota bacterium, assembly GCA_025355835.1. Lineage (GTDB taxonomy): Bacteria > Chloroflexota > Dehalococcoidia > DSTF01 > JACRBR01 > JANXYW01. The sequence continues at coordinate 3,453 of JANXYW010000344.1, read as the reverse complement.
AACGCGGTCGAACGGAACCCGAATTACATCACGCGCAACAACATCCTTCGATCAGCCCGTAGCGTATATGCGGCCTGACACGGAATTGCGGTCTGTACCATGACCAAGATCGTCGCCATCGGCGCAGGCAGCCTCGTCTTTGGCGTCGAGTTGCTTCGCGACATCTACCAGACGCCCGAACTGCGTGGCGCAGAGTTCTGGATTGTCGATCGTGACCCAGCCGCCGCGCAGCGCATGGGCGGCCTCGCCGCCAAACTCAATGAAGCGTCGGGCTGGGATGTGACGCTGCGCACGACTACCGAGCGCATCGAAGCGCTGCCCGATGCCGACTACGTCATCACTTCTATCGCTGTCGATCGCGACAGCACGTGGGAGATCGATCACAAGCTCGCGCTCAAACACGGATTCCCCAGCGTCCTCAGCGAGAACGGCGGCCCCGGCGGGCTCTCGCACACGCTGCGCTCCATCCCACCGATGCTCGCCATCGCAAAGGATGTCGAGCGCATGGCGCCCGATGCGCTACTGCTCAACTACACCAACCCGGAGAACCGCGTCTGCCTCGCCATCCATCGCTACACGAAGGTCCGCAGCATCGGCCTCTGCCACGGCGTCGCAGAGACGATCGAGATGGTCGGCGAGTTGCTCGACGTACCGCGCGACGATGTCGATCTGCGCGGCGCCGGCACGAACCATTTCGTCTGGACGACATCGCTCACCGAACGCTCGACCGGACGCGATCTGCTGCCGCTGCTGCGCGAGCGCCTGCCGCACGCCGACCAGGAGAAGTGGGGCTTCTGCGCGTGGCTCTTCGACCGTTTCGGCGTCTTCCCAACGACCGGCGACAACCACGTCGGCGAGTACATCAGCTACGCGGCCGAATTCATCGGCACGAAAGGCTACAACTTCGGCGCCTACGCCCGCAATCGAGGACTCGGCCAAGCCAACGTCGACGCCTGGGCCGCCGGCACGAAGCCTGTCGCGTCGCTCCTGCGCCAGCCGTCGCGTGAATCACGCCTCGGCCACGGCGTCACGCAGATCATCGCCGCGCTGATCAACGGTACGACGATCCGCCGTCCGTCGTTCATCATCCCCAACTGCGGCTACGTCGAGAATCTGCCCGAAGACGCCGTCGTGGAAGTTCCCGGCATCATCGAGAACGGCGACTACCGCGGCATGCAGATCGGCCGCCTCGCCGCGCCCGTCGCCGCGATGGTCCAGCGCGAGATCGCCATCGAAGAACTCGCCGTCGAGGCCGCGGTCACCGGCTCCCGCGACCTCGCGCTACAAGCGCTCCTCATCGACCCCTGCGTGCACAGCGCGAGCGCCGCGGATGCGTTCCTGAAAGACATCCTCACGGCTCACCGCGAGCATCTCCCCGCGTTCTGGATCTAGTTCAGCCCGACCGCCAACATCGTCCCGCAGTCCAGTGCCAGCACACGATTCGCTGTAGGGGCGCAACCCGTTGCGCCCGCGCTCGAACTGCAATCGAAACGCCCGACCATACGCAAGGCCGTCGCCGGGCGATCCGCGCGATCGCGCAAAAATCTCTCGTTAGTGAAACAAAGCCTCGATCCGAGGCCCTCTCCAATCGTGGGGAGGGGTGGCCGATCGTAGATTCGCCGCAGGAGAAAGGCCGGGGTGAGGTGCTCGTACGCCCGCCGGCGCAGCGTTTCGCGGATCTAGATCCGTTCTCCGCGCCGCCCGCGCACGCCACGCACGGTGATGAACACGACCGCAATCGCCACAACAGCCATGGCGATTTGACGCGCTCCGCCACGGCTGGATCGCTTGTCCGCGTCTATCGCCGCCGCATCGCGATGCCCAACCGCCGCCGACGTCCGCTCCCACTCGCGCGAAACGTACACGGTCGGCTCCGGTGTTTCGGCCATCGCGACCGCATCGCGAACCGCGCTTGACGCAGGCTCTTCGTCCGGCTCCAGTTTGTCGATCGCCGCCGTTTCGACAGGATCTCTCTCGATCGGCCTGGCTGCCCGTAGCACCGCAGGCGCGAGCGCAGTGTTGCACTGCTGGCGCGGCAGGTGCTGTTCGTCGCAAAACACATCATGTTGAGGTTGCATCGTGCTGGGATTGTATCGCGCATCGCGGCGATCGAACCCGACCCCTCCCGCATCCGCCGTGTCTCCGCGGTGAATCAGGAAGGCCGAACCGTGAACTCCCGGATGACGAAGTTGTCCTCGTCCTTTGTCGTGTAGCACTCGAACTTGTACAGCCCGGCCTGCTCCACCGTGAACGGATACGAGTAGTGCGCCGCCACCGGCGTCGATTTCGGCGTCCCGCCCGGCAGTGCCGCGATCTGCTCCGAGCCGATCGTCTTGACCAGCGTCTTCCCCTGTCGCAGCTCGCAGGTGATCGGCACGACGATGCTGTACGTCTGCGCGACCGTCACCGCGCCCGTCAGCGTCGCGCCCACACGCAAGTCGCCGGACACCGTCGCAGACTTGAAGAACTCGTTGCCGGGCTCAGGATCGCGAAAGCGCACGCCACACCCCGCAACGAGCGCGCACGAAACAAGCAGCAGAAGCAGAAAAGGGGTATTCCTCACGCCTCGATATCCTATTCGCCGCGCCTCCAGCGGACAAGTACGAACGTGTTGCTCGCACATCGGCCGCGCGCGCGGCCGAAGCGAAACGTCCCGCACAACACGTGACAAGCTCACCCGCGACTCCACAAAACCTCTGTGGCTCTGTGCCTCCGTGGTGAACCCTCCTCCCCCTCTGCGCTCTCTGCGGCTCTGCGGTGAATCCGAAATCCGCTACCATGCCAGCACAGACTCCGCTCGAAAGGACGCACCGCACCCCATGCACGAACTCCGCGACAGGCTCACGTCTCTCCGCGACCGCATCGCCAACGTCTTGGTGCGTCTTTGACGTCCCCTCACTAGAAACTCAGGCTGCCGCCCTCGAGGCGCAGTCCACAGCACCCAACTTCTGGAACGAACAGCAGGCCGCGCAGAACATCATGCGCCGGCTGTCGGCGATCCGCGCCCGCGTCGCGACGTGGCGCGGCCTTGAGACGAAGGTTGCCGACCTGCTCGAACTCGTCGAACTTGCCGACGCGGAATCCGACGAGGCGACCGCCACCGACATCGAACACGAGACCGACGCCATCGAGGCGCACGTCGACGATCTCGAATTCGAGCTGACGTTCTCCGGCCCGTACGACGAGCGCAGCGCGATCATCGCCATCCACGCCGGCGCCGGCGGCACCGAGTCGCAGGACTGGGCGGAGATGCTGCTGCGCATGTTCCTGCGCTGGTGCGAGCGCCGCCGATTCGCCGCCGAAGTGATCGACCTCATGCCCGGCGAAGAAGCCGGCATCAAGAGCGCCACCATCGAAGTCACCGGCGAGCACGCGTACGGCTACCTCAAGAGCGAGCGCGGCGTCCATCGCCTCGTCCGCCTGTCGCCGTTCGACTCCGAGAACCGCCGCCAC
>JANXYW010000349.1 GCA_025355835.1 Chloroflexota bacterium | reverse complement strand
CGCCGTAGCACGTCGATGTGCTTGCGCAGCGTCGCCACCAGCCCGTCCGCCTCGAGCTCCGCCGAGCGCAGCTCGAAGATCAGATCGCGCAGCTCCTGATGCGCCCCGCGCGCCAACTCCTGCAGCCGCTGCAACTCCGCCCGCGCGCGGCCGATGTCGCGATCGATCAGCACCGCCGCCGACTCGGCCGAAAGCACGACGCTGAACAGCGTCTGCGTCACAGAATCGTGCAGCTCGCGCGCCAACCGATTCCGCTCCTCTACCACGCTCAGTTCGCGGCTCCGCTCGTACAGCCGCGCATTCTCGATCGCGATCGCCGCGTGCGACGCCAGCATCTCGATCAGCCGCTGGTCATCGAGCGTGAAGTCCGCCGCGCCGATCTTGTCCGTAAGGTAGAAGCTGCCGATGATCGCGCCCTTCGACACGATCGGCACGCCCATGAACGAGCGCATGTCCGGATGCGCCAGCGGCCAGCCGATGTAGCGCGGATCGCCCTGAATATCCGGCGTGTGAAACGGCGCGTGATCCTCAAGCATCGCGCCCAACAACCCGTGCGTGCGCGGCAACGGCCCTATCGCCGCGTACTGCGCCGACGTCATGCCCGAAGTGATGAACTCATCAAACCCGCCGCGCCCGTCCGGAATCCCCAGAGCCGCATACGTTGCGCCAACGAGGCTGCGAGCTGTATCCACCATTCGCTTCGAAGCCCGCTCCCAAGAAAGCTCCGCCGAGATCGCAAGCACCGCCGCGCTCATCGCCTGCAATACATCCGTAGCCGCCCCATCGCTCATGCCCGGAGTGTAGCGCGGCCCCAAGAGCGCCAATCGACATCACACCCACGCGAAATGGAGCGCGGGCGCCCCGCCCGCAACACCCTCACACACAACTCGAACCCTCACGTACAAATCGGCCACCCCGCATCGCGTCGCCAACGTCCTCCCTCTCCGCCGGGCGGAAAGGGCCGGGGTGAGGTCTCGCCCCGCGCGCGCAGGGCGCACAAACGAAATGGAGCGCGGGCGCCCCGCCCGTAACACTGCCGCACGCAAGTCGACCCCCCACGTACAAATCGGCCACCCCCGCATCGCGTCCACAGCCGTCCTCCCTCGCCGCCGGGCGATGAGGGTCGGGGTGAGGTCCCTCAAACGCCACCGCAACCCCACACACAACATTCGTGCCCCTTCGTGTCCTTCGTGGCAACCGTCCCCCCACCAACTGCTAGCCTTACCCCATGGACGGCTTCCGCTTCGCCTCGCCATACGCGCTGCTTTTGCTCCTCGCCGCGCCCGTGCTGGCCGCATACCTCTGGCGCGCGCGACGCGATGCCGCACCCGTGCGCGTCGGCGCGCTCGGCGCGGCCGCAGGCGCACGCCGAACATGGCGCGTCCATACAGAGCCGCTGCTGCCCATCGTGCGACTGCTCGCCGCAACGCTGCTCATCTTCGCGCTCGCGCGTCCACAGCGCGGCGAAGCTGCATCGCGCACACAGGGCGAAGGCATCGACATCGTCCTCGGCTTCGATATCTCGTCGAGCATGACGCAGCCGTTCGCGCGCGGCAAAACGCGCATGCAGGCGGCCCAGGACGTGCTTTCGCAGTTCGTCACCGCACGCACGAACGATCGCGTCGGCCTCGTCGTGTTCCAGGGCGCCAGCCTCACGCTCAGCCCACTCACCACCGACTACCGCGCGATCGCGCAGGCGGTGCAGGACGCCGGCCGCATCCATCTCGAAGACGGCACCGCCATCGGCACCGCCATCGGTCAGTCCGTCAACGTGCTGCGATCGTCGAACGCCGCCAGCCGCATCCTCATCCTGCTCACCGACGGCGAGAACAACGGAACGACCATCGAGCCGCTCGCCGCCGCGCGCATCGCGCAGACGCTCGGTGTGCGCGTCTACACCGTCGGCGTCGTCAGCCTCGGCACGAACCCCGGCTTCTCGCGCCTCAACGTCGATGAGGCGTCGCTGAAGGAGATCGCCAGCGTCACCGGCGGCGCGTACAACCGCGCCGAGGATCCGCAGGCGCTGCAAGATATCTACGCCAACATCGATCGCCTCGAGAAGTCCCGCTTCGAAGACCAGCGCTTCACACGCTACGACGAACTCGCGCCGTACCTGCTCGCCGCCGCAGCCGCGCTCGTCGCATTCGAAATCGCGCTGCGGTACGGACTGCTGCGGAGGGCCGCATGAGCCTCGGCGCGCCCGCCTACCTGCTGCTCCTGCTGCTCGCGCTCGTCGCGACGCTGCTCGTCGCATCGTGGGCGTTCTGGCGCGCGGGTGCGCGATCACGGTTCGGCGGCCTCCGCGCATCGAGCCGCATCGCGTACATCGCGCCGGCGGCGCTCATCGTTGCGATCGCCGTCATCGCCGTCGCGGCGTCACGCCCCCAGATCGGCGAGCGCGATGTCGAAGTCCAACAACGCGGCGTCGACCTCGTGGTCGTCCTCGACGTATCGAACAGCATGCTCGCCGACGATGCCAAGCCGTCACGCCTCGCGCAGGCTCAGACCGAGATCGGCGCGCTGCTCGACCGCATGCCCGGCAACCGTGTCGGCCTCGTCATCTTCGCGCGCCAGCCGTTCGTGAGATCGCCGCTGACCGCCGATCTGCAAGCGCTCCACGGCATCGTGCTGGGCGTAGATCAAGAACGCGGCCTCGTGCCGCCCGGCTCCGATCTGGGCGCGGCCATCCGAGGCGCGCAGAAGTTGCTCGATGGCGATAGCGCCGACACGAAAGCGATGCTCATCGTTTCCGATGGCGAGGATCGCGGCACGGGCGTCAGCGCCGCCGTGCAGGACGCGCGCAAAGCCAACATTCGCGTCTACACCGCCGGCGTCGGAATGGCCGCGGGAGCGCCCATACAGGACGCGGACAGCGTGACGGGCGTGCTCCGCCCCCGCCGCGATGCATCGGGCGCCGCCGTCGTCACGCGCCTCGACGATGCGGCGCTCCGCACCATTGCCGACACAGGCGGAGGCCGCTACATCGCGCCGTCCGGCGACGGATCGTCGCTCACCGGCCTCGCCGCAGAACTCAAGGCGCTCACGCAAACCGCGTTCGGCACGAAGCAATCGTCGCAACCGATCGAGCGCTTCCAGATCCTCGCCGCGCTCGCACTGCTCCTCCTGGCCGGCGAAATGATCGTGCCGATGCTCCGCGATCCGCGCATCACGCTGCGTTCTGCGACAAAGCTTTGGCCGCTCGCGGGCGCTGGTCTGCTCGTCGGCGCGATCTGCGCGGCGACCGTCGCCGACATCAACCGCCGTGGCAACAATCAGTACGCCAGCGGCAACTTCGACGCGGCGCTCGCCAACTACCGCACGGCGCAGGCGAAGGCGCCGTCGCTCGCCGAACTCCACTACAACGCCGGCAACGCCCTCGACCGCGCTGGCCAGTTCGATAAGGCGGTCGAGGAAACGCGCCGCGCGTTGCCCGCGCGCCACGATCTCGTCTCGCGCATCGAATACGCGCTCGGCAATCACTTCGCCGGCGGCGGCACGCTCAACGATGCATTGGAGGCGTACAAACGCGCATTGCTCGCCGATCCCGCGGACATCGACGCCAAGCACAATCTCGAGATCGTGACGGCGCGCCTCACGCCCTCGCCCGCGCCAACCGCAACCGCCACGTCAAACCCGGAGGCGCCCGCGACGGCGCTCAGCGGCACGCCCCCGGCAGGTGGCACACCAGACAGCGGCGCAGCCACGCCCGGAGGGACGCCCGGCGCGGACGCCAACCAGGGCACGCCCGGCCCCGGCAACGAGACGCTAACCCGCGAGCAACTCGAGCGCGCGCTAGCCGAGGCGCTCGCCGGCAAAGACAAGAGCTTCACGCCCGACGAAGCCGCCCGCGCCCTCGACCTCCTCGACCAAGAGAATCGTCGCGCCATCGAAGACCTCAACAAAGGCGCCAACCCCAACCAGCTCCCCGATTATTGATCCGCTGACGAACGCCGCTCATTCCCCGATTGCCCTCATCCTCATTTCGCGGCAACCTTCCGATACCAGATGACGGGCGGGCGTCCGTTCATCTCGAACCCGGAGCGCGGTCATTCAGCCCGCGTTTCTGCGACGAAGGAGATTCGGGCCTGAAACGAATGACTCACAACGAGGCATTCAGCCCGCGTTCGTGCGGACGACAAAGCCACGAAACTCTGATCGTCGTTCTCCCAACGCCCTGATAACATTCCGAAGACCAACGCGAAACCCACGCACGGAGGCACCCATCCCCATGACCTACGACACGCGCCCGCCGACGTTCATCAAGTTCGGCACCGACGGCTGGCGCGCCATCATCGGCGAGGACTACACGTTCGATAACGTGCGCGCCTGCGCTGCCAGCGTGGCCATGTACCTGAAGAAGCACGGCCTCGCCGACCGTGGCCTCATCGTCGGCTACGATGCGCGCTTTGCGTCCGAAGACTTCGCCGACGCCGTCGCGGAAGTCGTCGCCGCGCAGGGCATCAAGGTCGCGCTCACCAGCGTCCTCTGCCCCACGCCCGTCGTCAGTTATTCCATCATCGATCGCAAAGCGGGAGGCGGCGTCGTCATTACCGCAAGCCACAACCCGTGGCGATGGAACGGCTTCAAGTACAAACCCGACTACGGCGGCAGCGCATCGCCCGAGATCGTCGCGCAGCTCGAAGAGACGCTACCCGATCTCGTCGGGCGCGATATCCCACGCATGGAGATCGGCGCGGCGAAAGCGGCCGGCATGGTCGAGATGTTCGATCCGCGCCCGCCGTACCTCGCGCAGCTCGCGCGCCTCATCGATCTCGATTCTCTGAAGTCGGCAGGCCTCAACGTCGCTTACGACGCGATGTACGGCACCGGCGCCGGCTACTTCGGCGCGCTGCTCGACGGCGGCAAAACGAACGTGACCGAGCTCCACGGCTTCCGCAACCCGGTCTTCCCGGGCATGCACGCGCCCGAACCCATCGCGCGCAATCTCGGCGACATGGAAGCGCTGATGGCAAAGGGAGGCTTCGATGTCGGCATCGCGACCGACGGCGACGCCGACCGCGTAGGCATCGCCGACGAGAACGGCAACTTCATCAACCAACTCCAGGTTTTCGCGCTGCTCACCTACTACCTGCTCGAGGTCCGCGGCGAACGCGGCGCCATCATCAAGTCGATTACGACGACGGCGATGGTGCAGCGCCTCGGTGAAATCTACAACGTGCCCGTGCACGAGACGCAGGTCGGATTCAAATTCCTCGGCCCGAAGATGATGGAGACCAACGCGCTGATCGGCGGCGAGGAGAGCGGCGGCTACGGCTTCCGCGGGCACGTCCCCGAACGCGACGGCACCCTCGCCGGCCTCTACATGCTCGACTTCATCGCCCGCACCGGCAAGAAGCCCAGCGAGCTGCTCGCCGAGCTATACGCCAAGGTCGGCCCCCACTACTACGACCGCCTCGACATCGCACTGAAGGAAGAAGACCGCGCCAAGATCTGGAAGCGCGCCGAGGACGCCCGCCCCGACGCCGTAGCCGGCATCAAGGTGACGAACCGCGACACCACCGACGGCTTTCGCTTCTCGCTAGGCGACAAAGGCTGGCTCCTCTTCCGCTTCAGCGGCACGGAGCCGCTAGTCCGCATCTACGCCGAAGTAGTAGGCGACCAGTCGCTAGTACAAAAGGTGCTAGACGCCGGCCGCGAAATCATCGGCATTTGACGCACCGAGCGATCGAGCAAGCGATCCGCGTAGCGGCGCACGGCTGTGCGCCCGCGTCGGGCGCACACCGACGCGCATCGTAGGGGCATGGCGCGCCGTGCCCTCTGCGACGAACTATGTTGGTCTTCGCTGTTATTGCGCGTTCGCGCGGCTCACGGTCGCTACGCTCGCGCCACAGGCTCCCGCTCGCGCATCGCGCGCTCCGACGGCGCAACAACCGCAGGCTCGCTCCGCCGAGGCGTCCGCGCAAACCGCCGCTGACTCGGCACCGCAACACTGAGCCCCGCATTCACCGCCAGCTCGCGTTCGTCCGACGTCTCGCGAATGTGCGAAATCATCCCGTCGAGCTTCCACGCCAGCGCGAGATAGATCCCCGCCAGCAGCGCCGCGCCGATCACATCACTGAACCAGTGCGCGCCCTCGTACATCCGCGCTGGGCCGATCAGCGCGATCTCGAACACGCAGAACGCGCGCACCAGCGTCGCCAGTGGCTTGATGGTGATAGCGCGCGGCACGTACGCGAAGATCAAGCCGTACACGATCGTTGCGCCGAACACGTGCCCGCTCGGAAAGCCGTTGGCGTCCGGATAGACCGTCGGCCGGTCAAGACCATCGAACGTCGACCGCAACGCGAGAAACTCGGCGTCAGGACGGTGGACCATCGAACGCACACCGAGCTGCACGAATCGCACGGCGCCCGTCCCGGCGATCATCAGCGCCTCGTAGCGCAGACCCCGCAGCAGCGCCACGGCGAACGACGCCAGCAGCACGAGCGTGATGGTGCCTTCGCTGCCGAAGTCGTTGATCTGGCCGAAGAACGACGTCGCCCACCTATAGCGATACAGCTCCTGCACGCCGAACGTGAGGCGCCGGTCCAGCGGCAGCGTGTAGCGATGATCGGCCCACGCCGCAAGCGCCACGAACGCGCCGACCGCTGTCAACCACAGCAGCCAGAACGTAATCTCTGCGCGATAAGGCCAAATGCGGCGTGTCAGCACTCCCTGAGTATCGAGACGGGCGCGCGCGTACGCAACAGGATTTCTCCGCGGCGTCAAGTCCGCGAGTGTTATCATGAAGCACGCAGAGGCCCGCAGGAGCATCGTCATCGAAGAGCACCGACTCCGGGAACTACTCGCATCGGTCGCCGCGGGCCGCATCGAAATTGACGCGGCCGTAGGGGAACTACGCCACCTCCCCTACGAAGATATCGGCTACGCGAAGCTTGACCACCACCGCGCACTGCGCGATTGGATACCCGAAGTCGTCCTCGGCGAAGGAAAAACCACCGACCAGATCGTCGGTATCTCGAAGGCCCTGCTCGCTCACTCCGACCGCCTCCTCGTCACGCGCATCGCACCCGCCGCGGCCGAAGCGCTCCTCGCCGCCGTCGCCGACGCGAAGCACCACGAAGCCGCCCGCTGCGTCACGGTGGAGCGATCGCCCATGCCCAAGCACGATGGCGTCGCCGTCGTCTGCGCCGGCACCGCCGACCTCCCCGTCGCCGAAGAGGCCGCCATCACCGCCGAAATGTGCGGCAACGCCGTAAAGCGCATGTACGACGTCGGCGTCGCCGGCATCCATCGCTTGCTCGACCAGGTGCCAGCGCTCCGAGAAGCGCGCGCACTCGTCGTTGTAGCCGGCATGGAAGGCGCACTGCCCAGTGTCGTCGCCGGCCTCGTCAACGCCCCCGTCATCGCCGTCCCCACATCGATCGGCTACGGCGCAAGCTTCCGCGGCCTCGCGCCACTGCTCGCGATGCTAAACTCCTGCGCCGCCGGCGTAGGCGTAGTCAACATCGACAACGGCTTCGGCGGCGGCTACCTCGCCGCCAGCATCAACCGCATAGCCCTCGCCCAACGCGTCGACTAACCCGTTCGATCCAGCACCAGATCCGCGACCGAGGCCGCGATGCGCGTGGCATAGCCGTCCCGGCTGTGTGTCCGGCAAGGCCGGACCGACGCAAGTCCCAGGCCCGATGTACATCAATGATCGCGTGCGCGCGCTGAGCAACACGCGTTCCCCCTCTCCGCCGGGCGGAGAGGGTCGGGGTGAGGTCCCGTCACGTTCGCTGGAGAGAAGCTAGTCTTGTCATCCAGGGCGCCGCGATGGATCTCGCTCGTTCGAGGCTAGATGCGCGTTGCTCAGCACGACATGCGAGAGAGTGGGCGCGCACGCCCTTTCGCGCCCTTTCGTTGTTGCCGCAGGCCCTACGGCCGCTTCGGCGGGATCACGATCACGTCGCCGATGTGCAAGCCGGTGGGGTTGATCCCCGGGTTCGCCGCCAGCAGATCCTCCAGCGTCACACCGAACTTCTCCGCGATTTTCGCCGGAAAGTCGCCGTCCTGCAGCGTGTAGGTCTGCCCGACCGATGCTGGCGTTGGCGTCACACCCAGTGGCGGCGTGCTCGGCGGCCCCGATGGCGTATCGGTCGCTGCCGGTGGCGCATCGGTCGCGGTTGCGGGCGGCTCGGTCGCCTTCGGCGCAACGGTGCTCGTCGCAGCCTTCGCCGTCGCACTGCCCTTCTCCGGCGTCGACGTGGCGGCCGCCGCCGGCGGCGGCTCCGCGTTCTGCGGCAGTTTGATCGATTGCCCTGCCCGCAGCGTCCCCGGATTGATGCCCGGATTCGCCGTCAGCAGATCATCCAGCGCGATCCCCAACCGCGATGCGATGCCCGCGAGCGTGTCGCCGTCCTTGATCGTGTACGTCAGTCCGCCGCCCGCCTGCACACCGCTGCTGCTCAGAATCTTCGGCTCGGGAAGCTTCGCCGGCAATGTCGCCGTCGCAATCTTGCTGCTGTCGGGCGCCTTCCCGTTCGAAGAGCCGCCCCCGCCAAAGCAAGCGCCGCCCGCCAAAGCGACGAGCGCGCAACACACGATGACAAACGAGCCTCGACCGAGCCTCAAACCGCCTCCAATAGAAATAGTGGAACCGCCCGGATCGTATCGGCTTCCACCAATGCGGGCAATTCGCGGGTGTTCCTCCCGCTCCCGCCGGGCGGAGAGGGTCGGGGTGAGGTTCCTCCTTCGTCCCTTCGCGTCCCGGCCGCCGCCATACAAGCGAACCCGAGATGCGGAGCGGCCACAGGTCCGGCAAAGCCGGACAGACGCAAGCCCCCGCCTTGCGCTAGCAGGGTGCTGAAAAAGGGGACCGACGGCTGATCGCATCGGGCGTAGGATGATCTCGGCGGGTTGAAGGTGGAGGTATCTCATGCGCGGCGAAGCGAATCAGCAGGCGACGATGCTCACGGCGATCACGCCGGACGCCAAGGTCCCGCAGGATCACCCGGTCCGGGCCATCAAGCCGACCGTGGACCGCGCGTTGCTCGATCTGTGGCCCGTGTTCAACGCGATGTACGCCAACGTGGGGCGGCCATCGATGCCGCCGGAGCACCTGCTCAAGGCGCAGCTCCTGATGCCGTTGTTCTCAGTGCCGAGCGCCCGCCGCCTCTCTGAGCAGCTGGAGTACAACCTGCTCTTCAAATGGTTCCTCGACCGCAACGTCGACGACCCCGCATTCGACGCCTCGACCTTCTCGAAGAATCAGGAGCGGCTCCTGCAGCACAACGTCGCGCGCCAGTTCGTCGTGCTCCGCATACACACCTCCCGATGGCCCAGTAGACCACCGCTCGGTGTAACGCAGGTATCTGAACTTATTCAGACGGCGGACGGCTTACCGCAGAGCCGCAGAGAGCGCGGAGGTTTGTTTGGGGAGGGGCGGGACGTGAGTGCTGAAGCGTGGTGAGATTGACGACTGAGAGACTGATGAACTCAGAGACTCTCGCCGCTAGACGGGATCTATGCGGGCCATATAGGGGCGGACGGGGTCGGGAAGGAAGGCTCGCCAGATGTCGCGGGAGAGGAGGTCGAGGTCGGCGAGTTCGCCGAAGACGAGGCCGTCGATCGCTTCGAAGTGGATCATCACCCGGTCGACGACCCATTCGATGTTCTCGTCCCACCAGAACTGCGAGATGTCCCGCAGGGCGAAGCCGCGCGCCCGGGTGTACGGACTGGTTTCCATGGCGAAGCGGGCGAAGTCCATGGGGTCGCCCTGGTCGAACGTCCAGCGGATGTGGCGGCAGTACGCGCCGACGGCGTTCGGGTGCGCGCAGATTGGGCAGCGCACGGTCGGCGCTGTCTTGCGGTCTTCGGTTGCATTGATGATGTTGCCCATGTGCGTCACCTCGGTGAGTTTCTGCGGCAGGCGCCGCTCGCAGATCCAAACGGTGTCGGCGAAGATGCCGTTGCTTTGGTGGCGTCAAGAACGTGTTGCGGTCGCGTCAAGGAGGCGGGTGTTCGCCGCAGAGGGCGCAGAGGTTTTTGGCGGCGAGATTCACCGCGGAGGCGCGGAGAGCGCGGAGGGTTTGGTGGGGGATGGTCAGGGGCAGTGGTGCATTGCGGAGAGGGAGGACGGCGGATCAAGATCGGCGTGTGGTTGTTGTTTGCGATGGTGTCGGCGGGCCCAAAGCTTGCGTTGGCGATCGATCGAAGATGGTGCGGCACGCGGCGATGTGCGCCACACTGCTCGTACAACAGCAGGCGCAAGTCATGGAGAGATGCTCATGCCGCACACGATGATCAACGGGTTCTCGATGCACTATCAGTTGCACGGGCCGGAGGTTGGTGAACCCCTCGTGCTCGTGCATGGCTACACGGGCGATCTGGGCGACTTCTTCGATCAGATCGACGAGTTCGCGAAGACGCATCGGGTACTCGTGATGGATCATCGTGGGCATGGCGATTCGGAAGGGCCGGACGACCACGCGGGCTACACGATCGTGCGGATGGCGGACGATGTTGAGGCGATCGCGGCACACGTCGGGTTCGATCGCTACCACCTCGTCGGGCACTCGATGGGCGGCGCCGTTGTGCAGGAGATCGCGCTGCGGAGCGCGCCGACATTGCTGTCACTGACGCTGTTCGGCACGAGTTCGGACTTCAAAGCAGGGAGCATTCCGGCCGTCAGGATGTGGATGGAAGCGCGCAACAAGCTGGCGCTCGATCAGGGGATGGCGGCGGTGGCGGCGATGCCGCAGATGCTGCCCGATCCGCCGCACATGCCAGCCGGACGCCGGGCGTACGAGAAGGCGCGGACGCTACGGATGTCGCCCCACGGTCTCGCTGGCGGCTGGAACGCATGCGCGACGTGGGATGGTACGGCCGATCGGATTAAGCAGGTCGCGACGCCAACGCTGATCATGGCGGGCGCATTGGAGCCCGCGGCCAAGGCAGCGCCGCGGATGCACGAGCAGATCGCGGGCTCGACGTTGCTGATTATTCCAGAGGCGGGGCACTGCCCGCAGTTCGAGCGGCCGCAGATCTTCAACGAAGCGCTGCGGACGCATCTGGCGCGGAACGCTGGGTAGTGGGCGGGCCCCTCACCTCCGGCCCGTTGGGCCACCTCCTCTCCCACAAGGGGGCGAGGAGGTGGCGTTTTTGGGCGGTGGGTTTGGTGGGCGGGCGGCGGTGATTTACGCGCACCTCACCCCGGCCTGTCTCCTACGGCGACTCTGCGATCGGCCACCCCTCTCCACGACGTGGCGAGGGGGAGCGTTTCGGTGATCTGCCTGTTTGGCGCTGGGATGCGCTGGGTGGACGCGGGCGAAACGGGTTGCGCCCTACAGTTTTCGGCCGGGTCCGATCACCGGTGGTGATTGACACGCGGCGAACCGCCTGACTACTCGAAGACGCGGAGGGTGGCGCTGGCGATTTGTGATCGGAGGCGCGTGAGGCGTTCTGGGTCGATGCTGGTGCTGATCGCTTCGCCTGTTGCTTCGTCGAAGGGGACGTACGTGAAGGGGTCGGGGCCGCGCCGGACGAGGTGCAGTTCCACTACTTCCTCTAGGGTTTCGGTCATGGTTTCTTCGCTGACGCGGAGGAGGTGGCGCATGACTTCGTATCGCAGCGGGGCGGTGGCGGCCGAGACGAGATCGGAGAGGCGGCGTCCGGCGCTTGAGAGCGTGAGGAGTTGCTCGGCGCGGATACGCGATTCGTCCATGCTGTGAGTGTACATGTGGCGGAACCGTTCGCGAGGTGGTGAGGTTGCGCTGCACGAGGGCGTTCTACGGAACGCCCCTACCCGGGCAGGGTTCGCTCGCTGGGGGACCTCGTGTCTGTGCGGTGTGTCTGTGCCTTTGTGGTGAAACGTCGTAGGATTTTTGGATGATGCTCGAGGGATCTGCGGTTGGGATCGTCGTGGCTGCTGGGCGCAGTGAGCGGATGGATGGGCTCGACAAGATCTTTGCGGCGCTGATGGGGCGGCCGCTGCTTGTGTGGACGCT
>JANXYW010000346.1 GCA_025355835.1 Chloroflexota bacterium | reverse complement strand
GCGACGAGTACGCCTCGCTCGAGATCGGCGACTAGTTCTCATTGCCAAAGAAGTCGTTCGCGACACGCGTCAAGTCGGCCGCGCGCAAGCGCGCCGCGCCGCCGTCGTCGCGATCTACGCCACCGCGTCGCGTTGCGTCGGCTACCCCGACCGCACGTCCATCTCGAACGCCACAGCCCGAAACGCCGACAACGGCGGCGCCGATTGCGGACGCAAAACCCACGCCCGTGCGACGGCAGGCCGAACCCGATGCGGGATTTGTCGCCGTCGGCCGCGTGCTCGGCCCGTTCGGGCTGAAGGGCGAGTTGAAGGTGCAAGCGCTCACCGACAACGCTGATCGCTTCAAAGCCAAGGCGAAGCTCTGGGCCGGGCAGCAGCCGGTCAGCGTCGCAAAGGCGCGCGAGGCGCAGGGCCACCTCTATCTCACGTTCAAAGGATTCCCGGATCGCGAGAGCGCCGACAAGTTCCGTCACGCGCTGTTGCAGATCCCGGAAGCCGAACTGCCGCCCTTGCCAGAGGGCGAGTACTACCGATTTCAGCTCATCGGGCTTACGGTCGTGGCTCGAGACGGCGCGCTGCTCGGCACGCTCGACGAGATCATCGAGACCGGGGCGAACGATGTGTATCGCGTGCATCCGGCTGAAGGCGCGGATCTGCTGCTGCCGGCGCTGGCGAATGTGATCGTGTCCACCGACCTCGCGGCGAAGCGGATGGTGGTCGATCCGCCGGAATGGCGCTAGCCGCGTTGCGTTTCCGAATCGCGGCGGCCCGGACGTAGCTGATCGTCTTGAACGAACATGTCGAGCCGCGGTCGACTCGATCGTCGTATTGATATGCGGGGCGATGGCGGCCCGCGACACGAACCAAAGGAGTACCACAGTGCGCTACATGTTCCTCATCTACGACGCCGAGGCCGAGATGGCGACCCGCACGGACAACCTCATGCCGGAATACGGCGCGTTCAGCGAAGAAGTGACGAAGGCCGGCATCATGCGTGCTGGCGACCCACTGCAGTCCTCCGGCTCGGCAACGACCGTGCGCGTCCGCAGCGGCAAGGCGTCAACCACAGATGGCCCGTTCGCTGAGACGAAAGAGCAGCTGGGCGGCTACTACATTCTGGACTGCAAGGACTTGGACGAGGCGATCGCGTATGCGGCGAAGATCCCGTCGGCGCGATTCGGCTCGATCGAGATCCGTCCGATCATGGAGATGTAGCGACGTCTGGTGGGAGCTTCTTGACGCAACCAAACGCGGCGGTCGAGCAGGTGTTCCGCGAGGAATCCGGGCGCGTGCTTGCGTTGTTGATCCGCGTCGTCCGCGACTTTGAGCTGGCCGAGGATCTGCTGCAGGAGGCGTTGGCCGTCGCGCTGGTGCGGTGGCCGATCGATGGCGTTCCGGCGAACCCTGCGGCATGGATCACGACGACGGCGCGGCGCAAGGCGATCGATCGCCTGCGCCGCGACCGTACGCTCGCCGAGAAGCAACAGCTGATCGCGGCCGATCTCACCGTCGTGGAAACGGGGGAGCCCGCCGAGGATCTGGACATGACCGAACTGCGCGACGATCGGCTTCGCCTGATCTTCACCTGCTGCCACCCGGCGCTGGGCCGTGAAGCGCAGGTGGCGCTGACGCTGCGGACACTGGGCGGGCTTTCGACGCCGGAGATCGCGCGCGCGTTTCTGGTGCCGGAGGCGACGATGGCGCAGCGGCTCGTACGCGTGAAGCGCAAGATTCACGATGCCGGCATTCCCTACGAAGTGCCGCCCGACCACGCGTTGCCGGAGCGCGTTGATGCGGTGCTCGCCGTCCTCTATCTCATTTTCAACGAAGGCTACGCTGCAACCACCGGCGACGCGCTGATCCGCCCCGAGCTGTGTGCGGAAGCGATCCGCCTCGCCAGCGTGCTGACGGAATTGATGCCGGACGAGCCGGAGGCGTGGGGTCTGCTCGGGCTGATGCTGCTGCACGACTCGCGGCGAGATGCGCGCGTTGGCCGCGATGGCGCGCTGATCGTGCTGGAGGAGCAGGATCGATCGGTGTGGCACCGCGCGCAGATCGATCGTGGGTGCGAGATCGTCGAGCGGGTGCTGCGGATGCGCCGGGCGGGCCCGTACCAGGTGCAAGCCGCGATCGCGGCGCTGCACGCGAGTGCGGAGCGCGCAGCGGCGACGGATTGGCCACAGATCGCGGCATTGTATGGCGAGCTGACGCGGCTCGATCCGTCGCCGATCGTAGAATTGAATCGCGCGGTCGCGGTTGGCATGGCGCAGACACCGGCGCACGGCCTCGCGATCATCGACGCGATCGCCGCGGCGGGCCAGCTGGAGCAATATCATCTGCTACACGCGGCGCGCGCCGATCTGCTGCGGCGCGAAGGGAGCTTGGCGGAGGCGGCGAGCGCGTATCGCACGGCGATCGCCCTTAGCTCGAACGACATCGAGCGCGCATATCTGCAACGGCGGTTGGCGGAGGTTACGTCGCGCGTTTGAGCGCCCGTGCTGCGGGCTGATATACTGCCCCATCTTGGGGATATAGCTCAATTGGGAGAGCGCTGCGTTCGCAATGCAGAGGTCGGGGGTTCGAGTCCCCCTATCTCCACCAAAGAAATCATGAAGAGCCCCCGCACACGCGCGGGGGCTCTTCTGTTGTCCGTCATTGGATCCTGGTCTCGCACGCGGCGGGCATCCGTTGTTCGGGCGGGCGTACTCCGTCGGTTCGGCCGTCTCCTGCGGCGACTCTGCGACTGCCGGACGCACGGCCGAGGGCGGCTATGCTCACGCTTCGTTTCGCGTTCACGACGGTCAAATCCACATGTAGACTCTAGCGTGCACCTGACCTTCGTGCGCCGCACTCCACCTGCGCGTTGATGCAGTTCTGGACGAGCTTCGTGAGCTCTGCTTGATCCCAGGCGTTGAAGAAGTCGGCGTGGGCGGTGTACGCAGGGCCGGATGAGAGACTCACGCCCGGGCCGCCGGCGATCGCGTACTTCACGTGCACCGTGAGCGCCGGGACGGGCACCGGGTATCCCGCCGGGCAGACGCCGCGCTCGCTGTACGCCATGTGGCTCTGGTGGTCGGCGCTGTCGAGATCGCTGCCGTTCCAACAGTCCGGGAAGTGGATGCTCATGGCGAGGCCGTGGCCGGCGTCCGTCGCGCACGTTGGCACCACGCTCGGCGACGCTTGCTTCGGCACGTCCATACCGCGGCAACTGAATGTGACGATTTGCGCGCTCTGTGGGCCTGTCGCCTTCGAGTTGCCGGCGACGATCTTCATGCCGGATGGGAACGGCTGAATCGACTTGGGGTCGCGGCGGCCGGTGCGGTAGTAGGCGTTGATGCCGATCGGCGTCACGGCCTGGCCATCGACCATCAGCGTGGGTACCCAGTACGCGGCCGTGTCTTTCGCGCGACTGCACGTCGTGCCGCCGGCGCTCAGGCTGTCGAACGTTGAGTTGGCGGCGGTCGTCACGTTGCCGAAGAAGTCGTGGCTGTGCGACGCGCCCGGCTGATTGAACTTGACGATCGGATCGTCGGGGCCGCGGTGGCTGAATGTGCAGACGCTGACGAACGGGATCGGCACGGCGGGCGCGGGTGGGATCGGCGGCTTCATCGTTCTCGAGGCCTTCGGCTCGCTCTTTGCGGCCGGCGCCGCCGATGCCGTATGTCGCGTTAGGGGCAGGATCGCCACGAACGCGAGGAGTGCAAGTCCACTGGCGATGTAGAGTAATCGTTTCATGTTGTGCTCCTCATGTAGCGGACGGGCTTTGTCGCATCGATCTGCGGGCGCCCGTCTACGACCACTATCGGTGATTGGCAGGCGTTTGTGATCGGGTTTTGACGGGTCGGCGGCGAAGTTTACGGAGACATTACAGAGGAGTACGAGCCTCGCGATTCCGATACGCTGGAGAGCAATTTCGTCAGGGATCCGCATAGCTCACAGGAGTCCGCATCTTGTCTATTTCTCGCGCCATCGAGCCGATCACCGCTGACGACGACGCGATACGCGCCGCGCTGGGAGACGCGTTCCTGCCGGCGCTGATTCCGGCGCTTGCGCAGGTGACGGGCGACCTGTCGCTCTTGCGCGAGGATCTGCGACCGCCGGCGATGGTGCCGGGTGCGCCGCAGGGCGGCATGAGCGACTCGCAGCAAGCTGCGGCGAAAGCGCTCGCGTTCGAAGCGCTGAAGGCGATTCGCGACGGCGGCGTTCCGGCGCCGACGCATAGCATCGAAGACGATCTGCGCGCCATCACGGGATGGATGAACGGAACGCCGGCGTCGGACGAGTACATCCCGCTGCTGGTCGAAGAGTTGGCGCCGGGCGACGAAGATCCGCGCGCGCCGAAGTGGCGCTACGACGGGAAGACGCCGTTCCACGTCGTGATCATCGGCGCAGGGATGTCGGGCATTCTCGCGGCGATCCGGGTGAAACAGGCGGGCGTGCCGTTCGTCGTCATCGAGAAGAATGAAGATGTCGGCGGCACGTGGTTCGAGAACACGTACCCGGGCGCGCGTGTCGATGTGTCGAACGCGTTCTACAGCTACTCGTTCGCGCAGAAGATGGACTGGCCGAAGTTCTTCTCGCCGCAGGGCGTGCTGCTGGAGTACTTCCGCGACTGCGTTGTCGAGTATGGCCTGCGCGACCAGATTCGGTTCAATACGGAAGTGCTCTCGGCGGCGTTCGACGAGCAGCGCTGCGTGTGGTCGGTGCGCGTTCGCACGCCTGACGGGCGCGAGGAGTCGATCGAGGCGCAGGCGGTGATTAGCGCCGTCGGGCAGCTCAACCGACCGAAATTGCCGGAGATCGCTGGCAGAGACGCGTTCGCGGGGCCGTCGTTCCATTCCGCGCGCTGGGATCACAGCGTCGACCTGAAGGGAAAGCGCGTGGCTGTGATCGGCACGGGCGCGAGCGCGGCGCAGTTCATTCCGCTGATCGCGAACGACGTCGCGGAGCTGGACATCTATCAGCGCACGGCGAACTGGTTCTTCCCGGCGCCGACGTATCACGACGACGTGCCGGCGGGGCTGAGCTGGCTGTTCCTTCACGTGCCGCACTACATGCATTGGTATCGATTCTGGCTGTTCTGGAACTCGACCGATGGCCTGCTGCCGGCGGCGACGGTTGATCCGGCATGGCCGCATCCGGATCGTGCGGTGAGCGAGGCGAACGATCAGGTACGCGCGCTACTCACGATGTACTTGCAGGCGCAGTACGCTGGCCGGCCCGATCTGCTGGCGAAGATCCTGCCGTCGTATCCGCCGACGGCGAAGCGTGTACTCATCGACAACGGCGCGTGGGCGGAGACGGTGAAACGCGAAAACGTGCATCTGATCACCGACGCGATCAACGAGATCACTCCGAACGGCGTCGTGACTGCGGATGACGAGGAGCGTGCGGCCGATGTGATCATCTACGGCACGGGCTTTCAGGCATCGCGCTTCCTGACGCCGATGAAGGTGACCGGCCGTGGCGGCGTCGACATCAATGAGCAGTGGGACGGCGACGCGCGCGCGTACATGGGCATCACCGTGCCGAACTTCCCGAACTTCTTCATGCTGTACGGGCCGAACACAAACATCGTCGTCAACGGCAGCATCATCTTCTTCTCCGAGTGCGAGGTGCAGTACGTGCTCGGCTGCTTGCACCTGCTGCTCGAAGAAGGACACCGCGCGATGGATTGCAAGCAGGCGGTTCACGATGCGTACAATGCGCGCATCGACGCGGCGAACCGGCTGCGTACGTGGGGCGCATCGAGCGTGAACAGTTGGTACAAGAACGACCGCGGCCGTGTCGCGCAGAACTGGCCGGGCAACCTCATCGAGTACTGGCAGCAGACGGTGGCGCCGAACCCGGCGGACTACGCGTTTCTGTAGGACCGCCCGATATACTCCCTCCGAGCCCCCGTAGCTCAGAGGATAGAGCAGTGGTTTCCTAAACCATGTGCGCAGGTTCGAGTCCTGCCGGGGGTACCATGCACACAATAGTCACGCCGCATGGCGAATAGCGGCGCAAATTCCGGCCACGGCTCCAGCCACAGCCTCTTATCGCGGGTATTCATCTTGACCGACTGGAACAAGATCCGGAGCGTCTCTCTTCGCTCGTCGGTCGTCATCCCGCTCCATATCTGGCCGATGGAGATCAGCCGTCCTCCCGCGAATACTACGGCAGTTGGGTTGTCGGGAGGGAGGCGGCCAAGCTGCTCGTCGAGCGTCTTGGCCTCGGCGCGCCACTCGGCTTCAGATCTCGCGCCCGCGATGTAGGCGTTCGTCAGCCGCTTCTTTGTGGCCATCAGCTTAGAACGGCGATCGTCCTGTGGTGCGGGTGCTTTCCGAGCGCTGCGATCGACCTCATCGAGCCAGCGGGGATCGGTGGTCATACTTTCAATAACAGCGCAGACTTCGGCTTCGGCGAGGTCGCGTCGCCAGACGGCGCCGCCGACCGAACACTTGCGTTCACGTACGGCAGACGTCTCCCGATAGTAGAAGTATGCCTTCTTCGTGCCGGTCTTGAACTGCCAGATCGGTCCGTTGCATTCCACGCATTCGGCTGTGCCCGAAAGCAGCCAGGACTCTCGCGCCTTGCTGGTTTGCCGCCGAACGCTGACCTGGGCTCGCATCCAGAGGTCCTCTGAGATGATCGCCTCGTGCAACCCGAGCTTCCGTTCACCTAGGTGGCGGACGTAGCCACAGTAGAAGTCGTTTTCAATCACGGACTGGATCGCCGATGCGGCGAACGTCGACCGGTGCTGCTTTGAGTGCGGTTGAAAGCCGGCGCTATTCCATCGGCGGGCGATCTCCGTGTAACCTGCCCCGTTCGCAAAGTCTTCGAACGCTTGCCGGATCGCCGCCGCCTCTGTCCGTACAACGAGCAGCGGGTCCTTGTTCGTCTCGCCCGCCGCATAGCCAAACGGGACGTCGCCGACGTGCAGACCCATCTCAAACTTCTGCTGCTTGGCCTTCTTGATGTGGAAGCTGGCCTTGCGCGATCCGGCAGCGCTGAAGCTCAGCTCCATGCTGAACATCATTCGGCCTTCAGGCGTGTCGTAGTCGATGTCGTTGGTCGCGTTCACGAGCTTCACGCCGAGCAGATGGAGGTTGTTGAGCACGAAGTGGCCGAGTTCCTCGTCCCTGGCATAGCGCGATACGTCATGCACGATCAGGACGTCGAAGACGCTTGAGGTAGCGTCGGCGAGAAGTGCTCGTACGGTCTCTCGCTTACCAACGTCCCGTGTAAAGGCGGACTCTCCCGCACCAACGTATTCCCGGACAATCGGCCATCCTCGTCGATGGCAAAGGTCCTGGCCGACGCGTCGCTGGGAGTCGAGCGAATAGGATTCCGCTTCGGCTTGGCGGGAGTCGCTGACACGCAGGAGAAGCGCCGCCCTCAGCGGGCGCTGGTTCGTTCTGATAGCTGCCGTTGCCATGACTTCACCAACAGTTCCTTCAAGCGTTTCCAGCGTTCCGACTCGCTGTTCGACGCAGTCCGGTCACATACAGCCATATCCTTGCTACTTACATCCACTACAGACTTCCTTCAACAAAAGAAGCCCCCGCCGCCCCTTCCCAGGGAGACCGGGAGCCTCTACGCCGCTCCGAGCACGTTATGCGGCTGCTCGACTACAGCCTCGGTAGCAACTCGACGTCGATCTGCCCTTCCTTACTTAAGCCGAAGATCACGGTGCAGCGTCGCTTCGACTTAGCAATCGTCTCGCGGTTTGCTTCGAGCTTCGCGACAACCGCCTTGATGAGGCGATCAGCAGCGCGAAGATCCGGTGCCTCGATGAGACGATCCATTAGGAGACCTGCTCGAATAGCGCGTCGAACTCGACGTCCGGGAGAGCGGCCATAATCCGCTCTCGGACTCGTGGTCCTGGATAGCGGTCACCGTTCAACACCTGCGTCATATAGCCGGAAGAGATCTGGCAGAGGCGAGCGAGGCGACGATGAGATACATTTAGGCGAGCGATGTCGTCACGAACATGTGGTCGTATTCGGAAGCGCGGGCGCGCTCTGAAGGTTCCATCTCGCGGCGAAGCCGTAGCAACCATGAGCAGAGCGTATCCTCGTCGGCGAGGGTGCGCAAGCGGTTGCGCGCGGGGTGCTCGCTAATGCTTGCGCTACCGGCGTATTCCGCAGTATCCTCCCGCCATGACGAAGGCGACTAACCCCCTGGCTGGGACCCTGCGCGATCTGCGTAAGCGCCGGGGATGGACGCTCCGCGACGTCGAGCGGGCGACCGATGGCTATGTGTCCAACGTGTACCTGTCCCAGCTCGAGACGGGCAAGCGCACGGACCCGGGTCCTCGTGTGCTCATGGCGCTGGCCAAGGCATATGGCGTCTCGACCCAACAACTCTTCGAGCGCGCCGGCTACATCGACGGCCCGCCTGAGTCGAACCTCGAAGTTGCGTTCCGCCAGGTGCTCGCCGATCCGACGTTTAAGTTCGGCACGCGAGCCGCCTCGCTCGACGACGGTACCAAGCGTTTCATCGTTGAACTCTACGAAAAGGCAACCAGTAAACGACTGCTGGGAGACTCTTGAAAGATGTTGCGTCCAGGCGCCGTGCTCCCTAAGTTTGCGGTGGACGAGTTCGCGAGTGCGTTCCTGCGTGCGCGCAACAATCCATCGACGATCCGTGATGAAGATCTCGCGGACACGTTTCGCTCTCACTTCGGGCTTTCGCCCTATCCGCCATGGAGTCAGCTCACCTCGGTGTGTAAGCAGCTAGGCATCGAAGTCAGGCGCCTACCGCGAGGCGTGGACCCAGACGGACTGAATTCGTGGGACGAGATCTACGGCCACAAGATCCACTTGAACGACAGCATCGAACAGTGCCGCATGGAGACGACGCTCGGCCACGAGCTGCGCGAAGTGCTTGAGCAGGCGTTTGGTCGCGTTCCTGGTCGCTACGTCGCACTCGACACGAGCAACAACCGCATAATGAACCCTCACTCGGACCGATTCGCCGGCGCACTCCTACTTCATGGCGCAACGACCCGACTGCGTCTGGAGGAACTCGGCTTCGACCTCGTCGCGCTAGCTCGCCAAACGGGACGCTCGCTGTCGTCGGTCATTCTTCGCGTGCAGGAACTGTATCCCGCCGACGAACCGCCCGGCGTGGTCGGTGGTATGTGGCTATTTGAAGCGAGCCGCGGTGCGTACCGCGTTCGCATCGAAGACTTCAGAGTTAAGTACAAGGCGCACGTTTGTGGATTCTCCGTCGCGAAGGCCAGCGCTCGACCCGCGGATCAGATCGCGCGACAGATCTTTCCGCGGACTGACAGCGCGCTGGTCAACTTTTCGGCCGCAGTGGAGGCGTACGGGACACGGCTCCCAAAGATTGAACAGGTGGAAGGCCTCGACCTCTTCGGGCAGCACAATTACATCGTTGTCGCCGAGCCAATCGTAGTGGGTCGCGTTCTCCGAGGCGTATTGATGACAGCCGTCCTCCGAGAGTACGAGCCAAAACTTGCTCCTTGGTTGGCGCGACTAGCCATGTCCGGTGCCGCAAATCTCTTTCAACGTGCATAAGGGCTCGGGTGCCGATCTTTTCCTCAAGCCCCGGGCGAGTTGGCGCGGGGCTTGACTTCCTTCAACGATACGACAACATGGTGACGCCTCCGGAGGAGGGCATCACCATGCAAACGATCACCACGTTCGATAACACCGCCGAAGGATGGGAACGCAGCCGCTACGCCTTCCTCGCCGAGAAGGAGCGCCGTAGCGGCAGCCGGCGTACCGTTGTCGGCTACAGCCGCATGCTGCAGCACTTCTTCGGCACCGTCGGCAAGCCACCAGACCGCGTCACCAGCGCCGAGGTCTTCGCTTGGGGCTACGGCGTCGGCCTCTCCGGCAAGCAGCCGTCGTCCGTCACCATCGGCGCACGGCTCGCCTGCCTCAGCAGCTTCTATCGCTTCCTGATCCGCATGGACATCGTCTCGTCCAACCCCTGCGACGCGCTCGAACGACCGCGGGTCCAGGTCGGCACGCCGCACGGGCTCACAGGCGATGACATCCGCAAGTTACTCGCCGTGATCCCGGAGACGCCAGTCGGCCTGCGCGACCGCGCGATCATCCTCACGCTGACGCTCACCGGCCGGCGCCGCGCGGAGGTGCTCAACATGGTCGCTGGCGACCTCACCCACGATGACGCCGTGATCTGGTATCGGTATCGAGGTAAGGGCGGCAAGCAAGGGAACCGGGAGCTGCCGCAGCCCGCCTACGTGGCGATCACGGCGGCGCTGTCGGCCTTCGGGCGCGACATCGCGACCATGCCGCCGGATGCGTCGTTGTGGCCGTCGAGCGTCGGCGACGGCGGAGTGACGTCAGGGACGTTCTACGGGAATCTGCGCCGTTACCTCAAGGCGGCCGGACTGCCGCTCGCCGGCGTGCACATCTTCCGCCACTCGGCCGCGAAGCTCCGACGCGATGCTGGCGAGTCGATCGAGAACGTCTCTCGCTTCCTCGACCACTCATCGCTGCAAGTGACGTCGATCTACCTCAGGCGGTTGGAGGGCGAGGCCGACGGATCGTGGGGCAAAGTGGCAGCGGCGATTGGGCTGTAACACCGACCGCGTGAGACCACGGCCGCACACGAAGATTGCCTAGTGTGGCCCGTCAGTGTCGCTACCGTCGGGCAGCGAAGTGACCGAGAACCCGTCCATCAAACGCGCCTCCGCGAGCCGCTCCGTCAGGAACGTCGCGTGATCGCGCCGGGTTCGTGGCTGTCCGCAAGTTGGGCAACGATCGAACGCTTGCCGCTTTTCCAGATAGTCAAGCACGGTCTGGACGAACGTCGCGTGGCTCCACGTCAATGGTGCCACGGAGACGGCACTGCCATCGTCCGGATTGACTTGCTCGGCCAACACACCGCTGGGAAGCGCACGCTTAGCGACCCACTCCAGAAGAGTCGCGGGCTGGTCTAAGTCGCCGATTGCGGTTGCTGTTTTGATTTGCCATTGGGCAAGCCAGAGCGTGCAGATGAACCACGGATTGCCCGGGATCGCGGCATCTGCTGTGGCACGCTGATAGCCGTCGTGCTCGTACCGCGCGAGGCCGCCGATGCTGGTGCCGACCCAGAGCCGCTCGCGCATCGTCTGCATGGTGGCGACCATGCGTGGATCATCGGCTTCAAACATCCCAAACAAGAAGAGCCCGCACACACTCGCGTCGACGATCAAGTCGGAGCTGTAGGCGCCGCCTTCGCCTGGCGAGATGGTTCGAAGGAACCGACCTTCGCCTTCATGCCACAGGCGATCGCTGGCGGCTTGGCGCATGTTGGAGGCTACGGCGGCCGCATGTTCAGCGTCCGCTGCGTCGCCGAATACGGCGAAGAACCGTGCGGCGGCCATTAGCCCTGCCCAGCTCGCCGCCACCGTCCACGCGTGCACTCCCCATCTCTCTTCCCAGGCGTCGTAAGACGGCTTTGGGAGGCCAGACGGGTCGACGTGCATCGCCAGAAAGTCGGCAGCGGGCTTGATCATCTGCCGATAGAAGGGCCGCACGAATTCGACGTCGTGAAACTTGTCGAAGTGATGCCAGAGCGCCCAGAGCGGAAGCCCAGTCTCGTCCTCCTGGATCGGCAGCTCGCGCTCACCGTCCCGGTACCAGGGATGCCACGAGCTTGCGAGCGTCCCGTCTGGATTGAACTTGTGCAAGAAGTAGCCGTGCGAACTCTGCACCCGGCTCAGGAAGTCGAAGAACGGGCGCGTGGTCCCTTCGTACCCGGCGTCGTCGAGGGCATGCGCGACCAACGCGCCGTCGCGTGGCCAGACGTAGGCGTACGTGTCCCGCGCGAACGCCGTGATGTCGTAGTCGGTCGCCGCGACGATTCCCCCGTCGTAGTCGATCTGCGTGCGCACAATAAGTAAGCTCCGGCGGAACAGATCCGCCACCTCCGGACTCAGCGCATCGAGCTGATTCGGCTCCGCGTTCGCCCACAAACGCCAATAGGCTTCGGTTCGGGCCTGGAGTACGTCCGGTGATTTGTCCAACACGACGGAGTTGACCGTCGTCACATCTTGGTGGGAGAAGCCGCACGCGAGCCAGTACCAGATAGTTGAGGAGCCGTTTGGTGGGAGCGTGGTGTGGAGCGCACCAACCGAGTCGACAGCGCCCTGAACGACGGAATTGCCACTAAGCTCGCCGTCCTCCGCGTCTCGCCACGTCCCCTCGTTTCCGGCCGTGTCTTTCGTCCCGACCGCCCACTGGTCGAATCCGGCGGAGGCGGATTCGACGCGCCCGTTCATGAGGAACCAGCGATTGTCCTTGTAGTGGATGAGGGCGCGCGGCGCCGGATCGTAGTAGGCTGAGTCGCCTACTTCCTGCTCGGAAATATGAAAGTCTTGGTGAAAGAAGAGGCGTATGGCGCGCGCGTGCGAGGCGTGATTTGATACGACGAACTTGCGCACGAGGACGTGCTCGTGGAAGTCCACCACATCCGTGCAACGGATCTCGATGGCGAGTCCCGGGTGGCCAAGGGTCACGTCCGTAGCAAGCGTATCGGGCTGGTAGCGCAGGTCGACCGTCCATGGTTCGTCGTGAAGCCACGAGAAGTGACCATCAACCCAGAGGGCGACGCGAAACGGATGACCTGCGGATTGATTGTCTTTGCCCACGTGAGGAAAGTAGATGTCCCGTAGGCGATAGCGGGCATCGAAATTCACCAGCAAGTGGCCATTGCCGATTGGGATGTCGCGCGGCATCGGTCCTCCAATACCATGGTCGCTGGATACGGGCAGCGGGTGTCGCCGGGGAGACTCGACCAACCCGGGGAATTGTCTCGCCGAGAGTCTCGCGTATCGAGACCGCTCCGGCCAATCTTGGAGCCCAGAATGGAGAGTTGGATGAAGGCGATTGTTTTGGTTCCCGGAACCACCACACTGCAAGTCGCGGATCGCGTCGAACCGAGCGTAGTTGAGTCCGACGACGTAAA
Source organism: Chloroflexota bacterium (assembly GCA_025355835.1). Taxonomy (GTDB): domain Bacteria; phylum Chloroflexota; class Dehalococcoidia; order DSTF01; family JACRBR01; genus JANXYW01. The sequence continues at coordinate 6,616 of JANXYW010000346.1, read as the reverse complement.
ACTCCAAGTCCTTCAGGTCGGCATTTGCGGCACCGATCGCGAGGAGGCTGCCGGCGGCCGGGCGGCGCCGCCGCCCGGTAAGAGCGACTTAGTGATCGGGCACGAGATGCTTGGTCGTGTCGTCGAGACCGGTGCGTCCGTTGCCTCCGTACGCCGCGGAGATCTCGCCGTCTTTACCGTGCGCCGCGGCTGCGATCACTGTCCCGCCTGTGCCATCAATCGGAGCGATATGTGCTACACGGGCGACTACGCGGATCGCGGGATACGTCATCGCGATGGCTACCAGACGGAGTTCGTTGTCGACAGTGAGGCGTATCTCGTCCCGGTGCCTTCGTCGATCGCATCCATTGGCGTGCTCACCGAACCGATGTCCATCGCCGAGAAAGCGATCGACGAAGCGGTGCAGATCCAGGTCGGGCGCCTTCCGGATGCGGGCGACGCTGGCGGCTGGTTGCGCGACAAGAATGTGCTCGTCGCGGGGCTTGGGCCAATCGGGCTGCTCGCAGCGGTGGCGCTACGATTGCGCGGCGCGAACGTCCATGGGTTGGACGTCGTCGACGCCGGGACGATCCGTCCGAGTATCTTGGAGCAGCTTGGCGGCACGTACGTAGACGGCCGTCAGGTCAACCCGCACGCACTGGCCGAACACTTTCCAGAGATCGAGCTGATCTTCGAAGCCACCGGTGTGGCTCAGTTGGAGTTCGATCTGCTCGCTGCGCTCGGGGCCAACGGTGTCTACGTGCTGACCGGCATCGCCGGCGGAGACCGGCCGGTCACGATCGATGGATCAAGCCTGATGAAAGCGCTTGTGCTTCGGAACCAGGTCACGGTCGGCAGCGTCAATGCGAGCCACAAACACTTCGCGCTTGCCGTGGCTGATCTTGAAGCTGGCAAGCGCGCCTGGGGTTCCGCGCTCGATCAGTTCATTACGCATCGTCTGCCGTACACCGAGTTCGCCGAGGCCCTATCGCACCACCCGCCAGACGAGATCAAGACGATTCTCGAATGGAGCGCGCTATAACGACTCCCGCGGAGCGCACACTATATTCGCGTTGTGTGCCGCGAGCGACGGTGGCAGCCCTGTGGATCAAGTCAGAGCGTCGAGACTTCGCCCGCTACCGAAAGATCCCGGAGCAGCTTCTCCGATAGCACCAACTCCCAGCAGACGAGTTGTAGATCGCGGACAGATGGTGCGCGGCCTTCGGGCTTCTTGAAGGGGCGGTCGAGGCCCTCGGCGCACAGGCCGTCCCAGAGTTCGCGGAGGCGTTCGAGCACGAGCGGGAGTTCGGCGCCTATGGCTCCCTGCCGGATCACGCGCACGGCGTCCCGAACGCGTGCACGGTTCAGCGCTTCGGTGGGCGGCGCTTCGCGGCGCCATGTTTGCAGGTGATCCCAGAGTTCGCCGTCCGCTTCCATCACGTCGTCGCGCTCTATCAGCGCGGAGAGCTTTTTCGTGAAGCCGTCGACGGTGTGTTCGGCCATCTGGCGCTTGTACTCCTCGCCGAGCTGATCGATGGCGGCGCGAAGTTTCGGTTCCAGATACGTGAATGGACTGAGGTCATCGGGAAGGTCTGCTCGCGACTCGTCCCCCTCGCATTCGATGAGCTTGATCACTTCACCGGCCGTCTCGAGCGCCTGGTTGTCCTTGAGCGGGAAGAAGCGCCAGTAGACCTGGCCGCTCAGCGACTCGGGCATTCGGAGCATGATGAATACGCCGGGCCTTGTGCCGATACGAATGCTGTAGACGCCGTCGGGCACTTCCTTTGCGCCTTCGGTGCCGATGTCCTTCACCATTTGCACGTAACGGTTCAGCTCGGCGAACGCGTCTTCGAGGCCTTGCGTCTGCTCGCCCTCACGATAGACCTCTTCGGCCTTGTCGCCGCCGGCCGCGAGCTTCATGATGCGGTCGAACGTCTTCTCTTCAATCTGTTCTCCAAGAACCGACGCGTCGAGGCCGACCAAATCCTCGATCGACTTTACGCGTGCACTGAGCATGCCAACGAGCTTTAGCAGCGTCTCCAGCTCCTTCTCGGGCATGAGGTTGTGAATAAAGACGTTCGCGTGTGGCGAGAAGAGGCGGTCGATGCGGCCGGCGCGCTGAATGATGCGTACGGGATTCCACGGCAAGTCGTAGTTGATCAGGTACTGCGCGTCCTGGAGGTTCTGGCCCTCGGACAGGACATCGGTCGCGATCAGGACATCGATGCCCAACTCGCGCAGCGGCTCGATCTTCTCGAGCAGCACCGGATCGTCCACCGCCTCCATGTCGCGCGTGGCGGCGAGCGGCGCGAAGTATGACAGCACTTCCTTGCGGCGCTTCTGGTCGTCCGCGCCGGTGAGCTTCGAGACCCAGCGCCGGTCCTTGAGGTTGCTTGCGTAGCGGCGATCGACGATGTCCTTCGGGCCGCCGAGGCTCTGGAAGATGTAGTTGGCGGTGTCCTTATAGTTGGTGAAAATCACGGCCTTCGTCGGCACGCCGAGCGCATCCTTCGCCGGAAGGCTTTCGAGCAGATCCCGCAGTGCCTGCACCTTCGGATCCTGCCCGCGCTCCCACTGCGCCTCCTGCGCTTCGAGGTTGCCGAGCAGCGAGGCGAGTCGAGCCCGATCGTCCTCGACCGCCTGCTTCAGCCGTTCGCGTTGCTCGGCGTCGGCAGGAGCGCTAGGCAGTTCTGCAACGGTTCGCTTCGCGCGGTCACTCCACTCGTCCTGCTCGACGGCATCGTCCGGAAGGCTGCCTCCGAGCGTCACCTTGAGGCGCCGGGCGTCTTTCGGCGTCAGCACTCTGTTGCGCTGCTCCATCTCCTGTAGGAAGAGGTCGAGATACTGCACCATAGAGCGCACAGTTGCGGTCAACGCGACGACACTGCTCTCCATCCGCTTCAGGAAGATCGTCTTCATGATGCCGATGAAGCTCTTGTTGCGCTGCTGGAGCGTGCCCTCGAGCAGATCCTCCGCCGCCGCTGTTTGCACGCCGTACGCCTCGAGGTCGTAGACCGCGAACGACAGGTGTTGGATGGTATCGATGATCTCCTGATAGATGCCGCCGTATAGCTTGGCGAGGCTGTAGTTCACCGGCTTCGGGATCTCGTGCCGCGGGAAACGCATCGGCTGCCCGTTCAGCTCAACGGGCTGGCCGGCGTCCTGCAGTGCTCGGATATCGTGCCGCGTCCGACGCACAAGGGAGAGCAACATCGCATCGAGCAGACCGGGGCCGCCGCCGCCTTTCTCGATGGCACGGAAGGCGTTGCGGAGGTTCGAGATCGGTCCGCGGCCCGCGTACCACGTGTCGTCACCGCGCGTGATCAACGAGAGCTGCCAGTAGAGGTCCCACGGCGTGTTGTTGATCGGCGTTGCGGTGAGCAGTACAACGCGCTTGTCGGGCTTCGCGCCGCCGCGCACGATTTCCTGGAGCGCCTGATATCGCTTTGTCGCCGGGTTGCGGAAGTTGTGCGACTCGTCGACGAGAATCACGTCGAACGACTGGAGGTAGCGCAGTTTGCGCTCACGCGTGACGCGCTCGTGAACTTCCTCGGCCTCGTCTTCATCGACAATCAGCATCGGCAGCGACTCCATCGTGATCGTCTCGCCGATGATGCCGTACGACGAAAACTTGTCGCCGCTCCAGTTGCCTGTGAGTTGCGCCGGGCAGATGACGAGCGCCCGCACCGTCTCGTTCTGCGACTCCATCTTGCGGCGGGCGAACTCGCCGAGGATGCCGAGCCCTTCGTACGTCTTACCGAGGCCGACGGAATCGCAGAGCATGGCACCCCAGTGCCGGTCGAGCAGGTTAACGCAGCGCGTCACTGCCTCTTGCTGAAACTCGGCGAGCTTGCCGGCGATATCGCCCGAAAGTGCCAGGTCGAGGTAGCGCCCGTACGCCGCGTCGAGCGCCTTGATGAACACCTGCCACGGTGTGTAGTGCTTGCCGAAGAGGACGCACTCCTCCAGCAAGTGGATGAACTCCTCGCGGCACTCGACGCTTTGTAGCCACTTGTCATCGAACCAGCCGGCAAGTTGATCGGCGGTTTCGATCTCTGACGTCGCGAGGCTCAGCTCGATGTTGTCGCGCAGTCCGCCGAGCGTGAGGTTGCTGGAGCCGACTGCGGAGAACGCGCTGTCCTCGCCGCGGAAGAGGTATGCCTTCGCGTGCAGCCGGGCCGATGCGGTCTGCTTGGTCGTGAGCACGTTGTTCGGCTCGGCGGACGCGGCCTTTGTGCCGAGGTAGCGGCGTACTTCGACGCCGTCGCGCTTAAGGAAGCGCACGAGGTGTTGCACTTGCTCCCAGGCACCGAAGTCGAACGTCTTCGTCCACTCCTCGCCCGCGTCCGGATCGTTGAGCCGCTCGGCGCGCTGGCGCTCGTTCATGAAGACCCACGGGTACTGGCCCTCGAGGAACCCGTGCCAATCGATCTCCTCCGAGGGTCCCGCAAGGTCGCTGTCGTCGCCCGGCTGGCGCAGCTCTTCGCCCGGCCCGCGGTGACGCAGGAACGGCCGCTCACCGAGCATGAGTTGCACGCTCGCCGCCTCGTCCATCGCATCTTTGAGCCATCCGAAGCCGCGGGGAGTGAGGAACGCCGTTGCGATGCGTACTTCGTGAGGGCGCACGCGCTCCAGCGCACGGAGGAGCTGATCGCCGAGCTTGCCGGTGGCGGTATCGTTGGCAACGTGCGAGACCATACCGCCGCCGTCAGAAAGCGTCACTGGCTTCATCCTTTTCGGGCGACCTCATATCATCGTCGGTCACGACAATCGAACGACGAGCGAACCACTCGCGAAGAACGTGTTGATCTTCGCCGGAGAGCCCGAATGCCTGAGCCGACAGCGACGAAACTCGGTCATCTTCGGGCCGCGAATCTGCAGCTACGGCGGCGCGTGCGATAGCATCGAGTTGCAGCTCAACGCTCGCTTCGACCTTCGGAACGGGTAGATGCTGCGTTGTATCGTTGAACAATCGCAGGAATCCTCCACGGATCGAGCCTGTCATTTGGCACAGGATGAACTCGGTGACCTCGGAGTTCAAGATGGGCAACATCCAAAGGGGCAAGGCCGCTGAGAAATAGGTCGTGTTTCCGAGCAAATACCCGCGATCATCCCAAGCGAATCGGAGCCGCCGCGCGATGTCCGGCCATACGATCTTTGGTCGATCAAACTCCGTGAAGTACGCAATGTTGTCCTGGATCTCGAACCACTTATAGTCACCAGGCTTTCGCCCAGGGTCTTCTTTTCGGGCTCCCCGCGCTTTCGGTGTGAGGGCTGCTCGCCAGCCGGAAAGGTGCTTCTTGATTGCCGGATACTCGTCGATGTTCGTCCCGTGCCGAACGAAGATCACATACCACCCGTTCCACACGGGTTTCCAGCGTTGGATGTCTTGGCCACGTAACCAAGGCCTGATTAGTGCTTCCGACGATTTGTGTCCAGCGATTAACTCCGCGCGCTTTGCCTCATCGATTACGAACGCCTCGTTCAGGCCAGTCTTGATGCCGTAGTACATGCTTTCGTGCACGAATTCACCCAGTGGCGTGCCTTGGCTCATCAGCCGGTTGAACAGATCGATGACCTCTGCTGGCTCGATCTTCCAATCGTTCTGCGTGAACGTGCCCTGATCGACAACCACGCGGTCGGCTTCGAGTAGAGATGGCAGATCACCGAGCTGCTCGCGCACCGCCGCGACCGAGCTGCGGGACCCTGTGAGGCGGGCGATAGCGACAAACAGGAAGTGGGCGCTCAGCTCTTGCTTCGGATTCGGCGCCCGCTTCTGCGCAACGAGAACATATCGTTCGACGATTGCGTCGAAAACGCGCGTCTCGCCAAAGTCGATCAAGGTCCCAAGTTGCAGGTTCTCAGCCAAGAAGGCCTGTACCTTCTTCCCGTACGCGCGCTTCACGAACGAGTTGCTTGTGATGAACGCAAGCTGGCCGCCATCGCGGAGCATTTGGACGGCCCGCGCGTAGAAATAAACGAGCAGATCCGCCGTTCCGGCATGCACCCCGGGGAAGGCATGAGCGTACGCCTGTTGGTCGATGGCGTCGAGTTGCTCCTGACGCACGTACGGTGGGTTGGCGAGCACGATGTCGAAGCCGCCCGCCTCAAAGACATCGTGGAAATTCACAGGCCAGAGGAACGGCTTCTGGTACGCGCCGTCGGCGCGGAGGCCTGCCTGGAGGACGCGCAGGTTCCCGACCGTTGCCGTCGCGTCGGCGAGCTGTTTTTTCGTCGGTGGCTTGGTACCACCCGTGGGTTTCAGGAGCCGTTTCAGTCGGTCGTCCGCGCCATCGAGCTCGTGCGCGAGTTGTACCTGGGCAATCGCGACCTGCTTAGCGCGGATCTGGCTGCGTAGAATGCGGAGGCGCTCCCGGTCGGCAGTACCCGCGCCTTCGTTCGCCCACTTGAGCTTGAGCGTCTCAAGTTCCTTCTCGAGTGTCTTGACCTTGCCATGGAGGAACATGTCGAAGTTGTCCGGGTCCGGGGTAGGCAGCGACTCGAAGAACGGCTCGGCGCCCATGCGGTCGATAAGACTGTCGCCGGCGACGATCCGGAAGTCGAGGTTGGGTAGCGCCGGGATCTGCCGGTAGTTTGAGACCTCAAGGTCGACGATGATCGAGAGCCAGAGGCGCAG
>JANXYW010000253.1 GCA_025355835.1 Chloroflexota bacterium | reverse complement strand
CCGTTGCGGCGTTCGCGGCGGCGGAGAGCATCTGCTGCGCCGGCATCGGCTGGGCTGTGAAGCGCGATCCTGTCACGCTCACGATCACCGCCGCACCCGCGCAGTTAGACGCTATCCAGCAGATCTTCGAGCCGGCGTGACCGACGCCCTCACCCTGTACGGCGTTGTCGCCGTCGGTTCGATGTTGGTGTTCTATGCGCTCGAGGCGCGTGCGCGGGTCTTCGTGCTGGCGTTCGCGGCGGCGTGCCTGGCATCGTCAGGCTACGGATTTCTACAGGGCGCGTGGCCGTTCGGCGTCGTCGAGCTGATCTGGTCGGGAGTGGCGTTTCTGCGCTGGCGCAAACGTCCGTAGGCGGCGGGGTCGCCAATAGTGGAGGACGAACATGAGCAGATCGAGGATCATTGTCGCGGCGCTGCTCGCAGCGTCGGCCGTCGTCTTTGCGATTGGCGTGTCGGTCGAGCGCTCGCAGGGCGAGAGCCACAGCGATGCGCCCGCAACCAGTCAGCCGCTCGGCAAAGCGACCCTTGCGCCGGAGGGCTCCGCTGCGCGCGAGGCAGCGGAGAAGAAACCGAGTACCACGGCTGCGAAGGCGGTCGCCACGTCCGCGCCTGAAGGCTCCGCCGCACGTGAGGCGGCTGAGGGCCGCGGCGAATCGGCGACGGCATCCGGTGAAATCACGGAGAAGTTGTTCGGCATCGAGACCGAATCCACGGGCCTTGTGGTCGCGGTTGTTGTGCTGTCGCTCATGCTCGCGGCCGGATTGCTCGTTATTCGATCGCCGCTGATCCTCGTAGGCGCGGCGGTTGTCGTGTTGGGCGCAACGGCGTTCGATATTCGGGAGTTGGCGCATCAGATCGATGAATCGCGCAACGGCGTCGCCGTGCTTGCGGCCTTGACCGCCGTATCGCATCTGGCGGTTGCTGCTGTGGCCTCGGGGTTGCTTCTGATCGAACGCAGAAAGCGCGCGTAAGCGCGCAGTCTCTCGCGGAGAGCAGGCGCCCCGCCTGCCCCCGCGCCGCATGTGTTGACGGCCATTCTTGTCGGGAAACCGCACTGCCTCTTCCATGCGGGAGAGGCAGTGCGTTGAACCGGCGGCGCGACTGCTCTACTTGCGCTTCGCCGCTGCCTTCGCCGTCGGCGCTTTGTAGGCCGCCGCGCCAGCGCGCTTCATCGCTTCCATGCCGTCCTTCGTGCTCATCAACGGCGTCGTCACAAGCTTCGATACTGCGCCGCCCGCCGCGGCCGCAAGCGAGAACGCCGCCGCGCTGATGTTGTTTGGCATGTCGACGATCGCGATCAGGTCGTACTTGCCGAATGCCAGGTAGCCGGAGAGCACCTTGCCGCCGAGCTTTTCGACCGCGGGCCGTACCGCTTCGATTCGATCCTGCGGCTTCTTGACCATCGCCGCCCACGCCTCGGACGTGTACGAAACCTGCAACAAGTAAAGCGCCATAAGTGAGTCTCCTTCTCGTACGTGACGCGCATCCCTCGGCGCGATCCACGAACGTGCCGCCATGCGGCACGTGCAACAGCATCATATGCACGCCGGCGTTGTAGGCAAGCGGGCCGATGAAGCTCAGAAGGCTCGCCGTCAGCCGCTCACCACACGTCGTCGATGCTTCGCCGATCCTGCTCGACGTCCTCGAACCACGCCGCGAGCTGCGCGCCCATGCTCCGTATGCGCTCCGGCTCCGCCGCGGCCAGATCGTGTTCTTCCGACGGATCGGCGTCGATGTCGAATAGCTGGGGCGCGGGCGGTGTGATCGCGGAGCGCTCCGGCTCGGGATCGCGCGTCAGCGTGGTGTGCTGGTCCGGCTGCACTTTCGAGAGGATGTCGATCTGTAGATCGGCGGGCGTCGGGTGCAGCAACTCATCGATCGCGGGCAGCACGAGCTTCCAGCGGCCGTCGCGCATCGCGGCGTTGCATTCGCCGAGAGGCGTGTATCGATTCCACTGCCAGAATCGTTGCGATGGGACAGTGCCGGACTCGCCGCGCAGCAGCGGCAGCACATCGATGCCGTCGAGTTGCACGTCGCGCGGCGTTTCGACGCCAGCGGCTGCGAGCAGCGTCGGCAGCCAGTCGGTGAAGTGGACGATGTCGTGCAGTTCGCGTCCACCCGCGAACGCCGCCGGCCAGCGCGCGATCATCGGCACGCGGATGCCGCCTTCGTACACCAGGAGCTTCGCGCCCGCGAAGCCGCAGTTGAAGCGCCGCGAATCCATCTCGCCCGCGCCGGTGAACTGCGGGCCGTTATCGCTGGTGAACAGGACGAGCGTGTTTTCGGCGAGGCCGTGCTGCTCCAGCGCATCGAGCACGCGGGCGACGCCGCGGTCCATGCTGCGGATCATGCCGTAGATGTGGCTCACGGCTGTCGTGAACGCGCCCGTGTCGCGGAACGGTGCGAGGTCGTCTTCGAGCGCGTGGAACGGGAAGTGCGGCGCGCTGTATGCCAGCGTCAGGAAGAACGGCTCGGCTCGATGCCGCTCGACGAACGCGACGGCCTCGTCGGTGAGCACGTCCGTCATGTAGCGGCCGTCGCTCTTGGTGATCGCGCCGTTGCGGTCGAGGCGGTAGTCGACGTACGGCGACCAGCCACCGGAGAAACCGGCGAACTCGTCGAAGCCGCGTTGGTTCGGGTGGTAGCGCGGATCGAGCGCACCGTTGTGCCATTTGCCGACGAGGCCGGTCGCGTATCCCGCCGCGCCGAGGTAGTCGGCGATCGTTCGCTCGCGCAGCGCCAGCCGGTCGAGGCCGCGCATCTCCAGCGTGTCGAGAGCGCCGGTTCGGTGCGGGTATCGCCCCGTCAGCAGCGACGCTCGCGCGGGCGCGCATACGGGCGACGCGGAGTAGTGCTGCGTCAGGCACACACCCTCGGCGGCGAGCGCATCGAGTGTCGGCGTTTGCGACTGGCCGCCGTTGAAGCAGCCGAAATCGCCGTAGCCCATATCGTCGGCGACGATGAGGACGATGTTGGGTTGGGGGTTGTCGCTCAGTCTTTTGGTCTTTCGGTCGGTTGGCGTCTCGGCCCCTTCGCGTTGATGACGGAGTGCGCTGTCTGTTCGGTGCAGAGACCAACAGGCGAGGGCGCCTGTCCTACATCAGTGGTGGAGTTCAACAGGCGGGGCGCCTGTCCTACATCAGTGGTGGAGTTCAACAGGCGGGGCGCCTGTCCTACATCAGTGTGGAGTTCAACAGGCGGGGCGCCTGTCCTACATCAGTGGTGGAGTTCAACAGGCGGGGCGCCTGCCCCACATCAGTTGTGGAGTTCAACAGGCGAGGACGCCTGTCCTACATTGTTAGTACTTCAGCCAGGCTTTTCCGATGATCTCGCTGCGCGGCACGGTGCCGAATGCTCGGGAATCGCGGCTTTCGGCTGTGTTGTCGCCTCGCACGTAGACGTGCGACGGCCCCGGCTCGATGTCATCCGGGGCCGTCGCTATACGTTTCAAGAGGATGTGGCCGAGGCGCTCGGGATCGCGCAGGACGACCACTTCGCCGGCGCGCGGATCGCGACGCCGGTACGCCAAGCGGTTGACGAGCACGCGATCGCCGGAGCGGAACGCCGGCTCCATGCTCGTGCCGTCGACGACGTAGCGTGACAGCGGCGGTACGCCGACGATGCGCAACAGGCGCACGGCCGCGGCGGCGATCACCACAGCGGAGATCGCGCGTCGCATGCTGCGTGCGTCGGTTGCCATCGAGCGAAACTCCGCTGTCTGCGGACGAGTGTTGATGCGGGCGCTTAGCCCACCTCCAACTACCTTCCGTGAAATCCGAGCAATCCCTGTTCCCCGTCGTCCCTTACGCCGGTACGACGAGTTCGCCGCCGGCAGCACCCTGGTTCGATGGCACGCGCTTCGTCTTCACGCCCTTGGTGTCCCAGAAGATCTCGGCGAGCTTCTGCGTCTGTGCAAGCAAGTCCTGCGCGAATTGCGCGTTGACTTCCTGGCGCGTCTTGCCGGCGAGCTTGAGGATGCCCCAGACGATGTCGTGCAGATCCGGGTACTTCTCCAGGTGCTCCTGCTTGAAGTAATCGCCCCAGAAAATGCGCACTTCTTTCTTGACGACTTCGGAGTGCTCTTCCTTCACGTTGATGTAGCGCACCATCGAGTTCGCGCTCTTGTTGCGCGCCTCGACGGGTGCATCGGCTGCTGGGCGATCCAGTGCCGCGATCAGCTGGTGCATGCGGACGACGGTGAGCGCTGCGATCTGCATGTGCTGCGGGTCGTAGATGCCACATGGGACATCGCAATGCGCCTCGGCCACGCCGGGCGCCGCGACCCGGTCGATGCTCCGCAGCCCGCGAGAAAAGAGAGAGGTGAGAATACGCCGCGTCATGTTCGACTCCTTCTGAAACAGTGCGTGAAAATGCGTTGGTGTTGACAGTCTAGTCACGTGTGTGGCCGTGGGGAATAGGTCATCGGTCGCCGTCCGATGGGCGTAGCGCCGGCGAAGCGAACCGAGACCTATTTGTGGGGAATGAAGCGATTCGCCGACGATGGCGCGATTTTTGGCAAAGCTGATGCTTTGTCTAGAACTTAGCCTTGACTATAGCCTCGAATTAGCCGATGCTAAGAATACTTCCGCAAATAGCGAAGCGAATGTGAGGATTCCGGCCTCCAATGATCTTCTCACTGCTCGTCACCCTCCGCGAAGGCATCGAGATCGCGCTCGTCGTGACGATCCTCCTGGGCTACCTGCGCAAGATCGACCAGAAGCGCCACTTCCGCGAGATCTGGATCGGCGTGATCGCAGCCGCGGCGCTCTCGCTCGTCTTTGGCGCCGCACTGGAACTAACGTCGCGCGAACTGAGCGGCCGCGTCCTGGAGTCGTTCGAAGGCTTCACGATGCTGTTCGCTGTCGCCGTCCTGACATGGATGGTGTTTTGGATGAAGCGGCAGTCGGCTGGCATCTCGCACGACCTGCGGCAGCAGATCGATGGCGCGCTCTCCGGCGGTTCGGTCGCCGCGCTCGCGCTCCTCGCGTTCTCCGCCGTCGCGCGCGAAGGCTTCGAGACAACGCTCTTCCTCTTCGCCGGATCGACGAACGCCTCCGACGCGCAGTTCGCGCTGGGTGGGGTCATTGGCTTCGCATTGGCAGCGGCCGCTGGCGTCGTCATTTACTACGGCGCGGCGAAACTGCCGCTCAAGCAGTTCTTCCTTGTATCTGGCGTCGTTGTCATCGTGCTGGCTGCGGGCCTGTTGTCGAACGGGCTCAGTGCGCTGCAGAAAGCTGCGATCATCAACGATCTCGGATCACGCCCCTGGGATACAGAAGCCTCGCTTTCCATGACGTCGACGCTCGGAAAGTTCTTACACACGGTACTCGGCTACGACGCGGCTCCGGCGACGGCGCAGATCATTCTGTACTGGGGTTACATCGGTATTGTTCTTGGTGCATACGTGCTCCTGCCGTCAGGCAAGCGGCCGCAGCATAAGCGCGTCGAAGCCGCATCCACATCGCCGCCCGAACGAGCGCGCGAACTCACCGCCAACACCTGATCGCACACGGGAGGGAGTATCGTCATGAAGAATGTGAGCGGCCTCGGCATGGCCGCGATAGGACTTGCTGTGTTCGCCGGGGCGTGCTCTAGTAGCGGTGCAGGCGGCCGCAAGGTGGAAATCACCATGAAGGATGGCGGCTGCACGCCGTCATCGGTCGCCGTCAGGCCGGGCGAGAAGCTCAACCTGCTGCTGAAGAATGAAAGCAGCAGCGACGCCTACGAGTTTGAAGGCATCGACGGTGCAAAGCTGGAAGAGGTCGTCGTCCACCAAGGAAAGACGCTGAGCGTTGGGTACACCGTGCCTTCCGGCTCCGGCACACACAAGATGAAGTGCTACGTGCCGGCTGGGCCGTCCACCATCGTCGAGCTTGTTGCAGGCAGTTTATCTGAAACCGCCTCGCCGGCACGCGGCGCGACGCCCGCAGCATCGTCTTCTCCCGCGGCAAGCATCGGTGTAGACAGCACCGTGGCGGTGTCGCTCGTCGAGTACAGCGTGACGGCGGACAAGCCTTCGGTATCGGCGGGCAAGATTCGGTTCGCTGCCACCAATGTCAGCAAAGGCCAGGTTCATGAACTGGCTGTCCTGAAGCCAAAGGCTGATGGTGGTTTCGAAAACCTCGGCGAGGTCGAGGATGTCGAACCCGGGACAAGTACGTCGTTCGACCTGGAGCTGGTTCCGGGCGCGTACACGCTCGCGTGCCTGATCGCCGCCGGCGAGTCGGGGAGCACCGTCGACCACTACAAGCAGGGCATGCACACGGACTTCACGGTCAAGTAGCGCTAGCGACGCGGGTTCTTGCTCGCAGGGCGGGCGCCTGGCGCGGGCGCACCGGCGCGGGTGAGTTGCATGCCGGGCGGCAGATCCTGCCCAGGAATGCGGCCTGAGAGCGCGAAGAGCGCGTTGGCAATCTCCGCGATGCTGTAGGTGCCGTGGGTGCGGTGCGCCATCAGCGCTTCGACGTCGACGGTGTAGACGTTGCGGCGGCCATCGCGGCGCCTGGCGACGATCTCATCTTCTTCGAGCGCACGTAGGAGGGAGAGCGCGGCGCGTTCCGTGATGCCGACGTTGTCGGCGATATCGCGGAGCGTCGATCGTGGGTGCTCGATGACGTGAATGAGCACCAGCGCGTGGTTCGTGAGCAGTCCCCATTTCGCCATCGGATGAACCTTCCTTGACAGGAAAATATGTGCTCAGGGTTATTGACAGCGCCAGAAGTCGGAAGTAAAATACCAGTAATCTAATTCCGGCAATTCAGGTATAGCGTCTCGTTTCCGGCTTCTGGCATCCGGTATTCAGGTTCCTAGTTAGCCCGAATATGAGCCCAATGTCAAGCACTGAATTGCCGGGAAGATCTGGTCGAAGGCACGGCGAACCGTGTTGTTGGGAGAGTCCAAGGCGGCGGAGTCCGCGCACATAGTGGCGGCGCCCGGAACGGGGCAGGGAAGGCTGAGCAGGATGCTGATTTTAGTGCGAAAGGTCCACCAAGGGATCGCGATTGAGGGCGGTATTTCGATTCAGGTGCTAAGCATCGACCGCGACCGGGTAAAGCTCGGTATCGTCGCGCCCAGCGAAGTGAAGGTGATGCGGCAAGAGCTGCTTGATGATGCGGACCCACCGGTAGTGCTGGTCGGAGGCGGCTCGCCTCCGA
>JANXYW010000234.1 GCA_025355835.1 Chloroflexota bacterium | reverse complement strand
CTGCGCATCAAGCTGGGCCTGTGATCCGGGCATGAGGAGTTCGCTATGACGACAGACATCGCCTCAGCCACGTCCACCGCGCATGTCGGCGTTGCCGAGGCGTACGCGTGGTGCAAGGAGTACACGAAGGAGCGCGCCAAGAACTTCTACTATGCCTTCGCGATCCTGCCCGAGCCGAAGCGCAACGCGATCTACGCTGCGTACGCGTTCAGCGGCCTCGTCGACGACATCGCCGACGAACTGACCGATCGCGGCGAGCAGGAGCGCCAGCTCGCGAGCGCGCGGGCACGGCTCCACGGCTGCTATCGCGGCGAAACCGAGGGACCGCTCTTCGTCGCACTTGGCAGCGCCGTCCGCGAGTACCAGATTCCGCCGGACTTTTTTGAGGAACTGGTCAACGGCGTCGAGATGGACTTCACGGTCAACCGCTACGAAACGTGGGACGATCTCTACAAGTACTGCTACCGCGTCGCCTCGATGGTCGGCCTCATCTGCACATCCGTTTTCGGCACGAAGCTCGACCCCATGGCGAAGACGTACGCCATTGAGATGGGCATCGCGCTGCAGATCGTCAACATCATGCGCGATGTACGGGAAGACGCCGAGCGCGGCCGTGTCTACTTCCCGGCCGCCGATCTGGCCGCGCACGGCCTCACTGCCGATGACATTCTCGCCTGCCGATACGATGCGCGTTTTGCTGCGATGATGCGCATGCAGGGCGAGCGCGCGCACGACTACTTCGCCCGCGGCAGGCGTCTGCGCCCGCTACTCGACCTGCGCTCCCGCATGTGCGTGAACGTGTTGCAGGGCGTGTACGCCGAGATCCTCAAGCGCATCGAGGCGGCGAACTACGACGTGCTCAACCAGCGCATCAGCCTGTCCAGTCGCGAGAAGATGACAGCGATCGGCAAGCTGTGGGTCGAGGCGGCGTTGGTGCGCGGCGCATGAACGTAGCGATCATTGGCGCTGGGCTGGCGGGCCTGGCTTGCGGCTGCGAACTGGCGGATGCAGGACATCGCGTCACGCTGCTCGAGCGCAGGCCGTGGGCCGGTGGCAAGGCGTACTCATTCGTCGACGACGAAACAGGCGGGACCGTCGACAACGGCCAGCACATCTTCATGACGTGCACGACCGCGTACATCGATTTCCTTCGCCGGATCGGCACGCTGCACCTTACGAAACGCCAGCGCCGTCTGCGCGTCGCCGTCTTCGACGCGCAAGGCCGCCGCTCCGATCTGGCTGCTGTACCACTTCCGCCGCCGCTGCATCTGCTGCCGTCGTTCGCGACGTACCGCCACCTGTCGTTGGCCGACCGCGCGCGTGTGGCCCGCGGCGTTACGGCGATCACGCGCGTGTCGCCGGATCGCCGCAACGACTTCGATGACGTGACGTTCGGCGACTGGCTGCGCGGCAACGGGCAGTCCGAAAGCGTCGTTCGCGACTTCTGGGACCTCATCGTCGTCCCCGCGCTGAACTGCCGGAGCGACGACGCGAGCGCGGCGCAAGCGCTCTTCCTGTTCCACGAAGGGTTCCTTGCGTCCGCAGAGTCCGCGGCCGTCGGCGTACCGATGGCCGGTCTCTCCCAACTGCACGCCGAGCCAGCCGTGCGCTACATCGAATCGCGCGGCGGCCAACTCGTCACGCGCTCTGCGATCGAGATCATCGACGTGCGCGACGGGCGGGTCGAGGCGATCGTCACGGCCGCCGGCGAGCGCCTCGTCTTCGACGCGTACATCGCCGCACTCCCGCCCGCGCAGCTGCTCGGCGTGCTCCCAGAGAGCTCACGCGCGCAGCCGCCGTTCTCGTCACTGAACGTGATTCGCATGTCGCCGATCGTGAACCTGCACCTCTGGTTCGACCGTCCCGTCCTCGGCATCGATTTCGCCGCGTTCGCGGGCTCCGACCTACAGTGGGCGTTCAATCGCACGCGCATCGCTGGCGCTGAAGATAGCGGCGAAGAGCACCTCGTGCTGTCGCAGAGCGCCGCAGACCGCTACGCCGATCTCGACAAGGCGCAACTGCTCGACCTGCTGATGCCGCAGCTACGACGCGCGCTTCCGGCGGCGCGCTCATCTCATCTCATGCGCTCCGTCCTCATCAAGGAGCCGGATGCGACGTTCGTGCCGTCGCCAGGACTCCGCCGCCCCGGCGCCGCAACGCCTATCGAGAACCTGTTTCTCGCCGGGGCATATACAGACACCGGCTGGCCAGCCACAATGGAGTCAGCCGTTCGCAGTGGCATACAGGCCGCACGCACTGTTGCGGCGTGGTCGCCGCAAACGCATCCCGCGCCGGTAACGGTGGCGTAGCAAGGAGCCGAACATGGGCATTCCACTCAGGCAGGCTGTTGTCGTCAGCGCCTACCTCATGAAGCAGCAGATCAAACGCAACAAGCGATACCCGCTTGTGCTGATGCTGGAGCCGCTGTACCGCTGCAACCTTGCGTGCGGCGGATGCGGCAAAATCCAGCACCCGGAGGAGATCCTCGGCCAGTATCTCAGCGCCGAGGAGTGCTGGGCCGCGGCCGAGGAATGCGGCGCGCCCGTCGTCTCGATCGCCGGTGGCGAGCCGCTCGTTCATCCGCACATCGACCGCATCGTCGAGGGATTGATCGAGCGCAAGAAGTTTGTCTATCTCTGCACCAACGCGATCCTGCTCGAGAAGGCGCTGTCGAAATTCAAGCCGTCGGTCTATCTCACGATCAGCGTCCACATGGACGGGCTGCGCGAACTGCACGACGCGATGGTCGATCGCGAGGGCGTTTTCGACAAGGCCGTCGCCGCCATCCGCGAGGCGAAGCGCCGCGGCTTCCGCGTCACGACGAACACGACCGTGTTCGCCGACAGCTCGCCATCCCAGATCCGCGATCTCTTCAACTTCCTTACGAACGAACTCAAGATCGATGGCATGATGGTGTCGCCAGGCTACGACTACCCGAAGGCGCCGAACCAGAGCGTCTTCCTGCGCCGCCCGCAGATGATCGAAACGTTCCGCAAGCTGCTCGCGTTCCCAGAGCGCCGCGGCTGGCGCTTTTCACACACGCCGCTCTTCCTCGATTTCCTGCAGGGGAAGGAAGCGATGCAGTGCACGGCGTGGGGCAACCCCACACGCAGCGTGCTCGGCTGGCAGCGTCCGTGCTACTTGATGAACGAAGGCTACGTTACGACGTTCCGCGAGTTGATCGAAGAGACGGAGTGGGATCGCTACGGTTACGGCCGCGATGCTCGTTGCACGAACTGCATGGCGCATTGTGGCTACGAGGCCACGGCCACCAAGGCGACGATGGCCAGCCCCCTCGAAGGTCTGCGCGCCGGCATCGGCACCATGCTCGGCGGAGGTGGCCGTTGAGGATGATTGTCGTTGCGCCGACGCGCCGTGAGGCGCAGGCCATCGGGCACGGCGCCGTTGCAGGTGCTACCGCCGGCTCCGTAGCCTCGCTGCTCGATGTCGCGTCGCTCGATCGCTCGGGCGCTGTGCTCGTGATCGCCGGCGTCTGCGGCGGTCTCGATCCGTCGC
Organism: Chloroflexota bacterium; assembly: GCA_025355835.1. Classification (GTDB taxonomy): domain Bacteria; phylum Chloroflexota; class Dehalococcoidia; order DSTF01; family JACRBR01; genus JANXYW01. The sequence goes on along the minus strand of JANXYW010000234.1, from coordinate 8,333 downwards.
TCGCGCCCGGCAGCATCATCGTCGCTCGCGGCGTTTCCAATTCGGACGGCGGCGATTTGGCCCCGTCGCCGCGACTGCTCGATGCGGCGCAGCACGTGCTCCGCGCCCGGCGCCGCGCGTTCGTGTCGTCGCGACTGCTGACGGTGGACGCGCCGGTGGCGTCGCGCAAGGCAAAGACGGAACTCTGGAACACGCACGGCGCTGGTGGCGTCGATATGGAGACGTACGGATTGGCGATGGCCGCGGAACAGCGTCACATCCCGTGGATCGCGATACGTGCTGTGCTCGATCCCGCGTCAGCCGCTCTTCCGGCATCGCTGCGCGCATGGCGTGCTGATACTGACGAGCACGCCATCATGGCCGAGGCGCGCCGTCGACCGTGGGAGTGGCCAGCGTTCGTTCGCCTCGCACTGCAGATGCGCACCGCATCCGCTTCCCTTCGCACCGCACTCGATGTCGTGTTGCCGGCGCTCAACGTGCTTGGGTCCGCAGATGTCGCGCCGGTCGCTGACCTGTCGATTCCGCTGGTAGCCGTGGGAACCGCGCCGTCTGCTAACGGCGCGTCGTGATATTCGCAGCTCCGGGCTTCGCGCCACCGCGTTTGCGTTGCCGGTAGAACACCCGCCCGGCCATATCGCGCAGGATCGGGAAGAACGCGTTTAGGCCGAACGCCAATCGCATCGGCGCGACGAGATTCACTTCGGGCGTCGGATGGTTCACCGAACGCACGATCGCGCGTGCCACACGCTCCGCGCTCTGCTGCGGACCCGCCGGCGCGGCTGAGTGGTCGCCGATGCTTTGCTGGGCGTCGAAGAATTCCGTGCGCGTGCTCGCTGGGAGTACGGCCGTGGCCGTCACGCCCGATCCCGATAGCTCGCCGCGCAGCGCCTCCGTCATCGCGCACATCGCGAACTTGGTGGCGGAGTAGGCGCCGTGAAACGGAAACGAGATCTTTCCCACAACCGACGACACGTTGACGATGTGGCCGCTGCGCTGTTTTCGCATGATCGGCAGCACCGCGCGCGTCAGGCGGAACGCGCTCAGGTAGTTCACCTCCAGCAGTTCGCGCATCACGTCGTCCGGCGTATCCTCGATCGTGCCGCTGAAGCCGAAACCGGCGTTGTTCACCAGCACGTCGATGCGCCCGAACCGTTCCAGCGTCGCGCGCACCAACTCGTTGATATCAGCTAGTTGCCCGACGTCGCAGCGCACGGCGAGCGCTTCGCCCCCGGTGCCTGTGATTGCTTCCGCGACGTCGTTCAGCCGGTCGATGCGGCGTGCTGCTAGGACGACGCGTGCGCCCCGGCGGGCGCACGCTATCGCCGTCGCCCGGCCGATGCCGGCACTCGCGCCCGTGACGACGACGACGCTTCCGCGCAGTTCCATGGCCCGTCCTTTCGGCCCGATCCGATCGATGCTCCGTTAGTGTAGGGCAGGCCTCATACCTGTCGGCATGAGAACGAGATGCGCCATCTGGGAGGTTTCCGCTGTGGGAACTTCCTGGACACCCCAAGATCGAGCACCGTGCTAGCTTCCAGCACCGGCGGCATCTATCCTTGATCCGCGTCAGCGGGCCTGGCGCCTGTGTGACGACATAACGGAGGTAGCAATGGCAGAGTTGAAGAGTGTAGTGATCGTCGATGGCGCGCGATCGGCGTTTGGACGAGGCGGCCGCGGCCAGCTCGTTGCGACGCGGCTGGACGAAGCAGCGGGCACCGTCGTGCGAGCGCTCATGGCGCGCAACCCGAAGGTCAGCCCGTGGCTGGTTGAAGACATGGGCCTCGGCAACGTCATGGGAGCCGGCGAACTGATCCTCATCGGCGCCAACAACGTGGCGCACCTCGCCGGCCTGCCTGCGGAAGTGTGCACGTTCGATACGAACCGCCAGTGCGGCTCCAGCATGGAGACGCTGCATCGCGTCGCGCAATCGATCATGGTCGGCGCAACCGAGTGCGGCATCGCGCTCGGCATCGAGCGCATGGGGCGCTCGCTCGCGGGCGGCCCCGGCGGCCCCAAGACGCGCATCACCGAGTTCAACAAAGATCTCGCGAAGATGAACGAGATGCAGCGCAACATGGCGCCGGACCACAGCAAGAACTTCTCGGTACCGTTCCCGGACGCCATTCTCAACGCGAATCCGATCACGTCGATGACGCAGACGGCGCAGAACGTTGCCGAGGTCTACGGCCTCACGCGCGAAGAGATGGATCAGTTCGCCGTCGAGAGTCACAAGAAGCTCGCGGCCGCGTACGACAAGGGCATCTACAAGGACGAGATCATCCCGCTGGAGATCGAGACGCCCGTCTTCGACGACCAGGGCAACTGGCTGCCCGACGAGCACGGCAAGAAGATGATCTTCGAGCAGGATGAATGCCTCCGCCGCGGCACGAACATCGAAGGACTCGGCGGCCTGAAGACGGTCGGCGGTATCCAGAGCTTTACCGGCAGCGATCTGCGCATCACGGCGGGCAACTCCTGCCCGACGAACGACGGCATTTCGGCCGCGCTGCTGATGAGCGAAGACAAGGCGCGTGAACTGGGGCTGACGCCGCTCGCGCGGATCATCGGTATGGGCGTCGCGGGCGTGAAGCCGCAGGTGATGGGCCTCGGCCCCATCCCGTCCACAAACAAGGCACTGCGCCACGCCGGCATCACCTCCGACAAGATCGACCGCGTCGAGTTCAACGAGGCGTTCGCCGCGCAGGTCATCCCGTCCTGCAAGGAGCTCGGCATCTCGATGGACAAGGTGAACGTCAACGGCGGCTCCATCGCCATCGGCCACCCGCTCGGTGCCACGGGCGCCCGTCTCGTCGCTACCGTCGCGCACGAGCTGCGCCGGAGCGGCAAGCGCTACGGTCTGGCAACGCAGTGCATCGGCGTCGGCATGGGCATCTCGACCATCATCGAGGCGATGTAGCGGATCGATTCGGCACGTCAAGAACGAAGAAGGCCGGTGGATCTGATCCACCGGCCTTCTCACTCCGAGTGGTAAAGGTGAGACATGAACGTTCTGCGAACCCCTGATGAACGATTTCAGAATCTCCCCGGCTATGCCTTCGCGCCGCACTACGTCGAGGTCGACGGCCTGCGGCTGCACTACATCGACGAGGGACCGCGCGACGCCGAAATCGTGCTCATGCTCCACGGCGAGCCCTCGTGGTGCTATCTGTATCGGAAGATGATCCCGATCATCACGGCCGCTGGTTTGCGCGCTGTCGCTCCGGATCTGATCGGCTTCGGTCGCAGCGACAAGCCCGATAGCCAGGACGACTACACGTACCAGGCGCACGTCGACTGGATGAGAGCGTTCCTTGAGACGATCGATCTGCGTCGCATCACCCTCGTCTGCCAGGACTGGGGCGGACTGATTGGCCTCCGTCTCGCCGCCGAGAACGTCGACCGATTCGACCGCATCGTCGCCGCGAACACGTTCTTGCCGACGGGCGATGCTCCTGCGGGCGAAGCATTTCTGCGATGGCAGGAGTTCTCGCAGAAGGCCCCATCGCTGCCGATCGGTAACATCGTGAACGGCGGCTGCACGTCCGATCTACCCGCGGAGATCATCGCCGCGTACGACGCGCCGTTCCCGGACGAAACGTACAAGGCCGGCGCGCGCAAGTTCCCGCTGCTGGTACCCACACGCCCCGATGATCCAGCGTCCGCCGCGAACCGCAGGGCGTGGGAGGCACTGAGCGCGTGGCAGAAGCCGTTTCTTTGCGCCTTCAGCGATGGAGACGCGATCACGAAGGGCGGCGACCGCGCGTTCCAGGAACGCGTCCCGGGTACGAAGGGTCAGCCGCACACGACCATCGTCGGCGGCGGCCACTTCTTACAGGAAGACAAAGGCGAGGAGTTGGCGGCCGTAGTCGTGAGCTTTATCAGCGGCACAAAAGGATTCTGAGCAACGAGGCGTCGCGCTGTTCTCGCACTGCCGCTAGAACGACCTGTCAAGCGAACCCGGTTGCCGGAAACGCGTTTCAGGTGCTAATCGCTTCGGCGATCCGTATCCTTAGCAGGCCCGCGCGTATTGGTGACAGAGGGCTGCGCGGAGCCAAGTATGAGGTAACGACATGGTAGCGACCACAGAAGCGCCGGCAGCGGTCGTCCAGTTCTCGCTGGAGCTGAACGAAGAGCAACTCCAACTCCAGCAGTGGGTGCACGAGTTCGCCGAGAAGGTAATCCGCCCCGCCGCGCACGAGTGGGACGAGCGCGAAGAGACGCCGTGGCCGATTCTACAGGAAGCCGCGAAGGTCGGCATCTACGGCATGCAGTTCATGGGCCACATCTCTTCGGATCCCACGGGACTGATGCTGCCGATCGCCATCGAAGAATTGTTCTGGGGCGACGCCGGCATCGGCATGGCGCTACAGGGCTCCGGGTTGGCCGTGGCTGCGATCGCGGGCAACGGCACGCCGCAGCAGATCGGCGAGTGGGCGCCGCAGTGCTATGGCACGGCCGACGACATCAAGCTCGGCGCCTTCTGCGTCTCCGAGCCCGATGCCGGATCCGACGTTGCGGCCATGAAGACACGTGCGGTGTACGACGCGGCGAAAGACGAGTGGACGCTCAACGGCCAAAAGACGTGGATCTCGAACGGCGGCATCGCCAACGTGCACGTCGTCGTCGCGGTCGTCGATCCGACGCTCGGCACGCGCGGACAGGCATCGTTCGTCGTCGGACCGAATACTCCCGGCCTGCGACAGGGTGTGAAGTTCAAGAAGATGGGCATCCGCGCATCGCACACCGCCGAGGTATACCTCGACGACGTGAAAGTACCCGGAAAGAACCTGCTCGGCGGCAAGGAAAAGCTCGACGCGAAGCTTGCTCGTGCACGCGACGGGCAGAAGTCGGGCGAGCAGGCGGCGCTGGGTACGTTCGAGTCGACGCGCCCGGCCGTCGGCGCGATGGCGCTCGGCACTGCGCGCGCAGCGTACGAATGGTCGCTGGACTACGCGAAAGAGCGCCAGCAGTTCGGCCGGCCGATCATCCAGAATCAGGCGATCTCGTTCATGCTCGCTAACATGAAGATGGAGATCGATGCTGCCCGGCTGCTCGTCTGGCGCGCCGCCTGGATGGCGAAGACCCGCAAGAAGTTCCTCAACGCTGAAGGTTCTATGTCCAAGCTGAAGGCGTCGGAAGTGTGCGTCTGGGCGACCGAACGCGCGATTCAGATCGCCGGCGGCGTCGGCTACGTCCGCGATGCGCCGCTGGAGCGCTTCCACCGCGATTCGAAGATCTACACCATCTTCGAGGGTACGTCTGAAATCCAACAGCTCGTCATCGCGCGCGCGATCTCGGGGATGCACCTGGCGTAGGTCGTCAGTCCTCGGTCGTCGGGGTTGTTCGGGGAGGGGCGCTGGCTTTGGGACGAACTTTGACCCCGTACGAACTCGACTCGGCGGGAGTGATTCCCGGCTACTACGACAGCCCGTTTCCGGGTGAGGATGGCGGCCCTCGTCGCCAAATGATCCCACGTTCTCGCGGTCTCGGCATCGGCGAAGGCGAGACGCTCTCTATCATCTCTCGACCCGCCGTGATGGCCAATATGGTCGTGCTGCGCGCTCCGGGCGAAGTCTTCGTGCAGGGCAACATGCCACCGTCCGCGGACGGCACGACGAGCTGGGTCGAGCGCATCGACCCCAACACGCTCGCGACGATCGCGCGGTCGCCGGATCTGCCGGGTGGCCCATTCTGGGCTGGCGGCATCCTCGCGCACGCGAACGGGTACCTCTACGTCACGTACGGTCGTTATTGCCACAAGCTCGATGTTGGATGCGCGCTCGCCGCGAGCCGTGAGCTGCCGCAACCGCAGCCGTACAACAGCCTGCTCGCGCTTTCCGACGGCAACCTTGTGATGAAGAACTTCGTGCGAGACGGCGCTGCACGTTCGTACTTCAGCGTGCTCGATCCCGATCGACTCGAGCCCGTGATGCCGGAGGTGGAGATCCCGGAGGGTTCGATCGCGCGCATCTCGCGCGACATCACGGCCGCCGGCGAAGAGTTCGTATATGTCGTCGGTGATCACACGATCTTCCGCTATCGCTACGACTGCGGCCGCCTCTGGCGCGATGAAGACTGGGCGTATATGTATCGCACACTGCCAGACGGCGAACAGTCGTACGGATGGGATCCGGTGATTGCTGATGGCTCAGCGTGGTTCATGGACAACGGCGACAACCAGTACCAACGGACGCTCGCTGGTACTGGGATCGCGACCGGCCCGCTGCACCTCGTTCGTGTCAGCCTCGATGACGCATCTGATGCAACGATGTTGGCCCCGTTCGGCCTCCCGCGAGGCACGATCGTCAACCCTCCGCTGGTCGACGCGACGCGGCGCATCGTCGTGGTGTACGACAGCGGTAACGGCCGCATCGGTGGCTTTCGCTATGGCGGCGGCGCGACGGAGCCGCTCTGGCAGCACGCGCTCAATGCCAGCAATCACTTCCTGCTGTTTCCCGACACGGGCGAGATCGTTGTGAACGACTTCGATGGGGGCAGCGAACATGTAGTCGTGTTGGATATCGAAACCGGTGCCGATCGCGGGCGCGTCGCAACCGCCAGTCCAATGCAAGCCGTGCTCTTTCAGTCGCCCGGCTGGGCGCGTGACATCTACACCTGCACGTTCACCACGCTGTCGCGCGTTCTCGTCGAGTAGGCGAGGTTTGGCAGCGGCTTTGACGAGGATCGACGCAGGCGAGTGTGATGGAGCGCGTGTTGGGTTACCATTCCTCGAACTTCGAGCCGGCTGGCTGTTCTTGCTGGCCAACTCGGTGAGCCGCAAACGCGGAGATCCATCGCGGGGCCGCCACCGTCGGCAACAGGCCGAGGCGCTTCGTCTCTGTATAGGAGCGACATGAGCGACGCACTGATCATCTCCGACGCTGCGCACGTACGGACGATTCGCTTGAATCGGCCGGAGAAGAAGAACGCGCTGTCCGACGAACTCGCATGGGGCATCGTCGCCGCGGTCGAGGCAGCGGCGCGCGACGATGCCGTTTGGGTGATCGCGATCACCGGTACGGGCGATGCCTTCTGCTCCGGACTCGACCTCGGCGGCACCGGCGAGAGCGCCTCGCCGCACACGCCGCAGACAGGCTTCATCGATGATGTGGGTTGGGTTGGCCGTTTCGCGCTCGTGCTGCGCGAAGTGTGCGATAAGCCGATCGTCGGCGGCCTCAACGGCGTCGCCGCTGGCGCGGGACTCTCGTTGGCCATGGCATGCGACATCCGGATAGGCGCCGAGCGCATGCGGCTGATCGCAGGGTACCCGCGCATTGGCGGTTCGCCCGACGGCGGACTGACGTGGACGCTGCCGCAAGCAATCGGCTACGAGCAGGCGACGCGGTTTCTGCTTGAGAACCGCACCGTCGATGCGGATGAGGCGTTGCGCCTCGGCTTCGTCGGCGAAGTCGTCGCCGACGCTGCGTTCGACGCGCGTCTCGCCGAGTACTGCGCGTTCCTCGCAGAGCGCTCGCCGATCGCCAGTCGCCTCACGAAACGCGGCATCACACGCGCGACCCGCATCGATCTAGAAGATCAGGTGCGCTTCGAGCTGGCGAACATCCGCCGCGCCTTCGCCACGAAGGATGCCGAGGAAGCCCGCAAAGCATTCTTCGAAAAGCGCCAACCCGTCTTCGAAGGCCGCTAGCCACTTCGACCGATCACCAAGCACTAATCACCAACCATCAGGAGACCCGAAATGAACCTTGTCGAATTCATCAGCGCCGAACTGACCCGCCTGCACGCGATGCTCGACCGCGGTGTCTCGGATCTGACGCCGGAGCAGTGGCACGCCATCCCGGGTAATAACCCCGCCGCAAACCACATCGCCTTCGAGATGTGGCACTACGTGCGCACCGAAGACAACATCCTCCGCTTCATCATTCAGGGCCGCAAGCCCACGGTGTGGATGGAAGGCGACTGGGCGGAGAAGCTCGGTCTGCCGCCCGTTACGCAGGGCACGGGCATGCCTTCGGCCGACGCGCAGGCGCTCCGCATAGGCGACCTCGCCGCGTTCAAGCAGTATACGAAGGACGTGTGGGCCAGCACCGCATCGTGGCTGGCGAACCCCGACACCGCTGTCTTCGATACGCCCGTAACGGTGAAGCCGCTCGGCGAGATGCCGGCGATCCGCGCGCTCGGCCAGGTCTGCATGACGCACGGCTTCACACACCTCGGCGGCCTCGAACTCAGCCGCACGCTGCTCGGCCTGAAGCCCGCCATCGGCGTCTAGGCACGCGTTATCGCTGCCGCCGTACGTTGGAGCCTCGTACTCCGAGCGTGGGCGCCACGTTGTACTCCGGAGCGCGGGCATTCAGTTCGCGCGGTCGAGC
>JANXYW010000232.1 GCA_025355835.1 Chloroflexota bacterium | reverse complement strand
GCCGCGACGAACGTCAGCAAGAGGAAGAGCTGCGGGAACGCCCCCCACGCTTCGCCGGAGCGCTGGATCACATAGTCGATCCAGCCTCGTGAGTAGCCCGACACGATGCCTAGCGCCGTGCCAGGGATGAAGCCAAAGATCAGTACCACAGCGCCAAACTTCAGATCGATGCGGGCGCCGGCAAGAATGCGGCTGAACAGATCCTGACCGAACTTTGTCGTGCCGAACAGGTGCGAGGCGCTGGGACTGAGGTACTGCGACGTCGCGTCGAGTTCCCTGGGTGGGTACGGCGTGAGGCTGGCCCCGATGATACCCAGCACTGCGAACGCGACCACCACAAGCAACGACACCACGCCGATCGGGTTGTCGCGGCCGAGGCGGCCCATCTTGGAGAACCATGACCGATCTTGCGGCAGCTCCCAGGTCTCGCCCGCCACGACCGTCTGTGTCTGTTTTGCGAGAGTTGCCATCAGCTGTACTTCACCCGCGGGTCGGCCCATGCGTACGAGAGATCGACGACGAGGTTCACCAGCACAACCACCGTCGCGGTGTAAATGGCCAGAAACTGGATCACCGGCAGGTCGCGGCTCAGTGTAGACGTGAACAAGAACAGGCCGTTGCCATCGATGCTCAGGATCCGCTCAGCGATGATGGAGCCGCCAAACACCGCAATGAACGCGCCGCCTACGGCGGTGAGGATTGGCGTGCTCGCGTTCCTCAATGCATGGGTCAGGATCACGGTGTGTTGCCGCAGCCCCTTGGCCTTCGCAGTGCGCACGTAGTCGCTGCGTAGCACCTCCAGCATCGTCGTGCGGACGAGTCGCATCAGTCCCGCCGAGCCGCCGATACCGATGACCAGCGACGCCGGTAAGAACAGCCGGAGGTTCGTCCACGGATCCTCGTAGATCGCGACGTACCCTCCGACGGGCTGGGAATAGTTCCACAGGTAGGAAGGGATGATGATCAACAGGCTCAGCAAGAAGAACTCCGGAACCGACGTGCCGAAGACGGCGAAGATGCGCACGACATAGTCGATGAGGCTGTTGCGGTACATCGCCGAGATGATGCCGAACGAGATGCCGAAGACGACACTGAAGAACAGGCTCAGCGCGACGATCTCGAAGCTGGCGGGAAAGCGCCGAAAGAACTCCGAGCGCACGCTCTTCTGGCTCAGGTACGTCTTGCCGAAATCCCCACGCAAGGCATCGACCATCCAGCGCGAGTATTGGCTGTGCCTCTGCACGCCGATGAAGGGCGGGCTGCTGCTAAACGTGGTGGGGAAGATGGGGTCGTTGAGGTGATACTGCGCGCGAATCGCGGTCTTCTGTTCCTCGGTTGCGTTGTTGCCGCCGATGACGTCCGCGATGTCGCTCGTTGGCAACACGCGGAGCAGCACGAACACGGCGATGGATACGGCGATCAAGATGATCGGCAGGAACGAAAGCCGTCGCAACGTATAACGCAACATGAGCCAGCGTTACCCCCGAGAGTGGTGCAGCACAGCCAACAGTAAGTTCTCTATGCCTTCTTGTCCAGCCACGATGTGCGGTTGAACAGGCCGTACGATCCGCGCCCGCTGATCGATCCCTTGACGTACGCGTAACGCCCGCCGTAACCGATCTCCGAGAAGATGTTGAGCATCGGCGCGTACGTCTTCATGATCACCTTTTGCGCCGCCTTCACCTTCGCGATGCGCGCCGTCTCATCCAACTCCTTCGCGGCGGCAAGCACCGCAGTGTCGACGTCAGCGTCCTTGTAGCCCATGAAGTTCTTGCGGTCGCCCTCGGCGCCCAGATAGAAGCGCAGCGGCAGATCCGGATCCTCGTACGGCAGGTGCAGGAAACACGTCATGTGGAAGTTGCCCGTGCCCAGCGACTGGCTGAACCACTTCACGAGGTCTTCCGGCAGCAGTTTCACGTTGATTCCGCCCCGCTTGAGCTGCGCTTGCAATACTTGCGCGAGGTTGGAGTCGACTGGCCGCACCGAGTGCTTCAACACCACTTCCTGGTTGAAGTCGAAGCTTGCAGCCTCAAGCAGCTTCTTCGCGTCTGCGATGTCGTGGCGGAAGTACTCTTTGAGATCGGGATCGTCCTCGGACAGCGCGTACTTTTTGTGCGCGGGCGGAATCGGCCCTGTCTTTACGCCATTGCCTTCGGCCAATAGCTGAATCGCTTCATCCCGGTCGATGAGCAAATTGAACGCCTGGCGCACGCGCACATCGGTGAACGGCGGCTCGTACTTGAGCATGAGCGTCGTGTAGTCGCGCCCCAAGCTGCTCCCGTTGACGATCTTGTCGCCAAACTCCTTCTTGGTGTCGTCGGCTTCGGTCTTGCTCGTGTAGCCGTAGGTGTCGATGTCGCCGGCCTTGAACGCGGCCAGCGCGGCGACGTCGTCGGTGATCAACTTGTTGTTGATGCCGTCAAGGAATGGCTGTCCGGCGATCGATTTCGTGCCGGCGAATTGGCGGAACTTGTCGAACTTCTTGAGCTGTATGTTTGCGCCATTGTCGTGGCTCTTTAGCACCCACTGGCCGGAGCCGATCGCGTCCTTCGTCAGGATGTCGTCGTTGTGGAGGATCTCTTTCGGGAGAATCGAGCTCGTGATCGGCGAGCCCGCGTTCGACGACGTGAAGACCCATGCCCACGGGAATTTCTGCTTGATCGTGACGGTGCTGTCGCCCGCGAACGTGATGTCGTCCATCACATTGTGCAGCCAGTCGTAGCCGATGCCAATTTCGTCGCGGAACCGCTTGAAACTCGCGACGACATCTTCGGCAGTCACCTTGCGCCCACTGACCGGTGGCTTGTCGTGGAACACCGCGTTCCCTAACGTGGCAATGACCGTCAGCGCGTCGGGCTGCTCCACCTGCGTTGCGAGGAATAGTTCGCGCACACCGGTGTCGGTCGGCGTGTACCACATGTGGTCGTACGTGGTGAAGCCGAGGTAGAGCCCCTGGGCCAATGCGAGGATGCTGGGGCCGAAGACCTTCATGCTGGGCAGCGGGCCGCCCTGGCGGATATTGAGGATGCCACCGGGCTTCGCGGGGCCGTCCTGATCGCCATTGGTCACCCCCGGCGTGGGAGTGGAGCCGGGTGTAGATCCGCCCGGCGTGCCGCTGCTCTTCTTGCTGCTGCCGCCGCATCCGACGATGGCGATGGCGCCAACTGTTGCGCCGCCGACCGCCGCACCCGCCAGCACCTTGCGGCGCGAAACGCGTTGCGCCTGCCAGTATCGAAGACCCAGATCCTGCTCGGCCATGTCGCTGCCTCCTACACTTTTAGTGGACGATGTTACGTTCGAGATGCCGAGCGCTTCGCGCGTCGCTGAATGAAGTTCATTTTGCTCGCCGCCACGGTCACTGTCAACAGTACGTTTCGGAACGGCGAAAGGTTGCGGGTGCTCGCCACCCCCGGGTTCTTGCTATCGGGTCGCATACGTGATGCGAATTGCGTGGATGTGTACGCACGAGACGCGGAGAGCGCGGAGGTTGGCCCAGACAACACAGGCGAACATGTCGAGGGCCGAGGCGGTCGGTGCTTGCAAAGGAACGAGCGATGATGGCGGACGTTAGTGGTGACCGCCGCCAGCGGCGTTCTCAGGCGCGTACGCCGTCAGCCCCAGCTTCCGGCG
>JANXYW010000229.1 GCA_025355835.1 Chloroflexota bacterium | reverse complement strand
CGCAACGCGAGCTGATCGAGGACGGCGTCAACGGCTTTCGCGTACCGCTGCACCGCCCGGAAATCCTCGCCGAACGCATCGAGCGCGCGCTCGCGCAGCCTGAGCTGCGACGCGCCGCGGCGGAACGCAACCGCGCGATCGTCGAAGACCGTGGCCTCAACGAGAACGAGATGGCAAAGATGGAAGCTCTGTACCACACACTCGCGCGCCGTCACGCCTGACAGTGACCTCCGATATCCTTAGCGCATGACATCGCCACACATGCTGCGCGCGCTCGAACTGGCGGACGCGGTGCTCGGCTCGACGAGCCCCAACCCGAGCGTCGGCTGCGTCATCGTGCGCGACGGCCGCATCGTTGGCGAAGGCGCCACGCAGCCCGTAGGCGGCGCGCACGCGGAAGCGATGGCGCTGCGCCAGGCCGGCGATGCAGCTCGAGGCGCAGCTGCCTACGTCACGCTCGAGCCGCACGCGCATCAGGGGCGCACGCCACCCTGCAGCGATGCCCTCATAGAAGCCGGCATCGCTGCCGTCCACGTCGCCATGGTCGATCCAAATCCGAAGGTGTCGGGCGTAGGCATTGAAGCACTGCGCGCAGCCGGGATCGAAGTTTCGATGGGCGACGGCGCGGCCGAATCGGCGAAGCTGCTCGAAGCGTACGCCAAGCACTGCGCGACCGGCTTGCCGTTCGTGATCGCAAAGTTCGCCGCAACGCTCGACGGCAAGATCGCAGCATCGAGCGGCGATTCGCGCTGGGTCGCTGGCGAAGAAGCGCGCGCGTGGGCGCACGGCTTCCGCACGCGCATCGATGCGATCATGTGCGGCGTCAACAACGTGCTGCTCGACGACCCGCAACTCACGGCACGACCCGGCGGCGTGATGGCCGAGCGCCAGCCGCTGCGCATCGTCGCCGATTCGCGCGGCCGCACGCCCCTCGACGCGAACGTGCTCGGCCCCGGCGGCAAGACGCTCATCGCCACCACCGATGCGTCACCAGCAGCTTGGCGCGCTGCGATCACCGCAGCCGGCGCGGAGATCTGCGTACTGCCGACCGATGCGAACGGCCACGTCGACATGGCGGCGCTCATGCGCGCGCTCGGCGATCGCGGTGTGCTGTCGCTGCTCGTTGAGGGCGGCGGCGTGCTACATGGCAGCTTCTTCGATGCCGGCCTCGTCGACAAAGTGCACGCGATCATCGCGCCGAAGATCGTCGGCGGCAGCGCATACCCCGCGGTCGCGGGCACCGGCGTCGCCCGTATGACGGACGCGGTCTCGCTGCGCGACGTCGAGGTGGTGCGCCTCGGCGCGGACGTGGCGTTCGTGGGATACGTCTAGCGCGAGATTGAGCGCGCTTCGATGAAGTACGCGGCATCTGCGTAGTACGTGATGCCCATCTCCCGGAGATACGAACGGGACTCGTCGGTATCGAATGCGCGTCGATCACGGGAGATGAATTCACTGCACGTGCCGCGCGCACCAACGATTGTCGACAATACTGCGGCATCGGCTGGAGAGAGTCCTAGCAAATTGCGGATCTCACGCGCGCGATTCAGCGTGTCCGCATCCATACCAAGCGGCGAGGCAATCCGCCGGGCTTCCTCCAGCGTCTCCCAGAGCCGCTGCTCGAGGGTGTCCCCCGTTTCCACCATCAGTGTCGCGGCACCACGAACGCTGATGACGAACGCATCGAGTTGCATGTTGCGTCCCAGATCGGCGGCTGTCGCCACCAGGCGATTCGCAAGGTCGCGCCACTGCCCGCGTTTGCCTTCGAATGCCTTGATAGCCTCAGTCAAGCAGATCACAGGCAAGAACAACTGAATCTGATCGCGTTGCGCTAGATCTAGGAGAGTGGCTGATGCTTCGTGCTGGCCGAGGGCAATGTCCAGGATCCAGTTCGTCTCGACGATCACGGACGCGTCAGGCAACCTGCGCCTCGGCCAGGATTTCGTCCGAGTCGCGGATAGCGGCAACAAACAAAGAAAGGCGATTGTCCGCACCTGCGCTCACCCGCAACGGGTCTTCGAGCCAGCGTTGCAACGCCAACACAAGCACGCCTTCGCCAACATGTGGGGCGGCTTCTAGCCCTGCCGCTTGTAGTAAGAGGTTGGTAGAAAACGTTGCTACCGGCTCGCCGAACACGTCGCGCTCGTACACGCGCACCAGATCGGGATCCGCCAGCACCGACCACGCACTGCCGGTCTCTTGAACGTAGCGGCGCAGTTGTTCGTGCGCCACTGCCAGCAGATTCGGAGGAAGCGCGAGGGCTTTCGCCTCAACAACGGCAATTGTGCGTCCGCGACTGCGTACCAAAAGATCAACTCGCGACATGCTACGCTCCAAGACTGAACTAACACCGCACTTCGCGATGCCAGTATAGCTCAGTTGATCCGCGCCTTTGGCGCGCCTGGCGATTCAGCCGATAGTGACGCATTTCGTAATCTCGCGGCCTGCGGCTGCGATTTCGTTAGCCTCAGCCTAAACGATTGACGCTATGGGGACTTAGTGTTAAGGTGACACCAAGTCCCCCGCTCGGAGGAAACGTTGTTCACCGGCATCATCGAAGAGCTCGGCACGATCAGCAGCAACGTCGAAGGCGAGATCGCTATCAAAGCGAAGATCGTGCTCTGGGGCACGAACCTCGGCGACAGCATCTCCGTCAACGGCGTCGACCTCACGGCCAAGTACTTCGACGAAGAAGGCTTCATCGCCAACGTCATGCCGGAGACGTACCGCCGCAGCAACCTCGGCGACCTCAAGGCGGGCGATCTCGTGAACCTCGAACGATCGCTCCAGCTCGCCGGCCGCATCAGCGGCCATCTCGTCCGCGGCGTCGTCGAGGAGACGGGCACCATCGATTCCTTCACACCCGAGGCCGACGCGATCATCCTGCGCGTTAATGCAACGCCGGCGATTCTGCGCTACATCGTGATGAAGGGTCCGGTCGCCATCGATGGCATCAGCCTCACTGTGATGGCGAAGGACGACCATTCGTTCTCGGTGTCGCTGGTGCAATACACGCAGGATCACACGAATCTGCACACCAAAGGCCCGGGCGATCGCGTCAATCTCGAAAGCGATATCTTCGCCCGCTACGTGGAAGCAATGCTCGAAGATCGCGGCGCCATCGCGGCCGCAACGCCGTAGTCGTTTCCAGAACAGTGGTGAGGATCCATATGCAACCCGAACTGCCGCAGATATCCGAGAAGGAAGTTCGCCGCGCGAAGGGTCTCGCCACGATCGAGGAAGCGATCGACGAGTTCCGTAACGGTCGCTTCGTCATCATCATCGACGACGAAGATCGCGAGAACGAAGGCGACCTGACGATCGCGGCGCAGTTCGCCACGCCAGAAGCGATCAACTTCATGGCGCGCTACGGTCGCGGCCTGATCTGCGTGCCGATGACGCAAGAGCGGCTCGAGCAGCTCCGCATCCCGATGATGGTGAACCACAACGACTCCCAGTTCGGCACGCCGTTCTCGGTGTCCGTCGAAGCGCGCGCCGGAGTCACGACGGGCATCTCGGCCGCGGATCGCGCCCACACAACGCAGGTGCTCATCGACCCGAAGACCCGCCCCGTCGACCTCGTGATGCCCGGCCACGTGTTCCCGCTGCGCGCTCGCGAGGGCGGCGTGCTGGTGCGCGCCGGCCAGACGGAAGCCACCGTCGATCTCTGCAAGATGGCGGGGCTGTATCCCGCGGGCGTGCTCTGCGAAGTGATGAACCAGGACGGCACGATGTCGCGCCTGCCGCAACTCAAGCGCTTTGCCAAGCGCCACAACCTGAAGATCATCAGCGTCACGCAGCTCATCGAGTACCGCATGCACAAGGAGAAGCTTGTGCGCCGCGTCACCGAAACGAAGCTGCCGACGGAGTACGGCGAGTGGGAGTGCGTCGCGTATCGCGCGATCACCGACCCGGATGAGCACATCGCGCTCGTGTATGGCGACGTCGCGACGGACGAGCCGACGCTCGTGCGCGTGCACAGCCAGTGCGTCACAGGCGATGTCTTCGGATCGCGGCGCTGCGACTGCGGCGAACAACTGCAGATGGCGATGAAGATGATCGCCGAGGCAGGCAGGGGCGTCATCGTCTACATGCGGCAAGAGGGGCGCGGTATCGGCCTGCACAACAAGATCAAGGCGTACAAGCTGCAAGATGGCGGCATGGACACGGTCGAAGCGAACGAAGCGCTCGGCTTCCCTGCCGACCGCCGCGACTACGGCATCGGCATGCAGATTCTCGTCGATCTGGGCCTCTCGAAGCTGCGTCTGCTGACGAACAATCCGGAGAAGCGCGCCGGCCTCGAAGGCTACGGCCTGCACGTCGTCGAGCGCGTTCCCGTTCACGCAACGCCAAACGAACACAACGTCCGCTACCTCGAAACCAAGCGCACCAAGATGGGGCACTTGATGGGGTAGGTGGGGGAGTCGGCAGTTGGTGGTTCGTAGTTTGTAGTTGGTGGTTCTCCTCGCTAGCGCGGATATGCTTCGCGGAATACGCTCTCCATACTATGACATCAACCACCAGCACGCCTGGACTAACGGACGAACAGCAGCCGATTCCTTCCGGCTACTGGCAGCGCGAGGCGAGCCATAACCCACGGCCGCTGACTCCGATGGGGTCGAGCCTGTTCGTCGATGGCGTAGACACGTCCTTCCGCAAGGTCTTCGCGGACTTTGGACTGCTCATCGAGGCGCTCGAGTACGCGGAGATCCGCGGCTACGTCTACAACCACCTGAAGCCATTCGGCGCGCCAAATGGCGGCGCCGGGCGCATGCCGCCTAAGGCCGTGTTATGGCTCGCTCTGCGGCTGCATCCTGCGTTTCGAAAACGTCTGGCGGTGTGCAAGAAGGCGAGGGCCGAGCGGCTCGATCGGCAGCTCATCGACCGGTGGTTCGACGAATGGCGGCCGCGCTTTATCACGGACATCGCACGGTGGCGGGCGATCGACCTCGCGGCGCTCACGAACAGCGACTTGGCCATTCATCTGGAATTGCTGCGCACATGGCTATTTGAGGCGTTCGACGTCCACTTCTACCTCAGCGGCGGCAATGGATTCCCGTTAGCGCGGCTCGCATTCTTCTGCCGCGACCACCTGGGCTACGGCGACCTACAAAGCTTGTCGTTGTTGTCTGGTCTCTCGGAAGCGTCCAGCGCGCCCGCGGCCGCGCTCGCACATCTCGCCGACCACCTCCGTGGCGATGACACGTTGCGGGCCGCACTGCTACAGGCACGGCCCAATGATGTGCCATCGATCATCTCGCGCGCCGGCGGAACGGCGGCCGCGCAGTTCGACCAGTACATGGCCGAATATGGTTGTCGTGCCATGCGCTACGAGGTTGTTGAACCGACGCTCGGGGAGACGCCGCAACTCGTAGGGCAGCTGTTACAAGATCAACTGCGCCGCCCGTCGGATATGCGGGCCGAGCAGGAGGCGCTCGCGCGCGCACGCGCGGCGGCGACAGGACAAGCGCTTGCCGCGCTGCCCGATGACGGTCGCCGCGAAGAGTTTCTGGCACTCCTCGCGGAAGCCGAACGCGTCTATCCGGTGCGAGAAGACAACGAGTTCTATACGATCAGCGTTCCCTTCGCGCTTTGCCGCTTCGCGGCGTTGGAAACAGCGAGGCGGCTCGTCGCGTCCGATTCCATCGCGCAGCTCGACGACGTGTTCTTTCTCCGCTGGGACGAGGCGATCGCTGCGCTGCGGGTCGCTACGGAAGCGTTCGCGGAACGTGTCATCGATCGACGCGCAGCGTTTGCAGCCGCCGAAGCATTCGACCCTCCCGCCTCCTACGGCGATGAGCCGCCGGCGCCGCCTCTGAGCGTCCTGCCGCGTGAGGCGCGCGAAGTGATGGAAGTGATGATGTACGTGCAGGAAAAGGTCTTCGAGGCGGAGACAAGCAGCGTGCATGCAGCAGTCGGCGCACTGGAGATCCACGGTCGCGCGGCCGCAAAGGGCAAGCGCACCGGCATCGCGCGTATCGTGATGGGCGAACACGAGTTCGACAAGCTGCAGGCGGATGACGTGTTGGTCTGCCCAATCACGTCGCCCGTGTGGTCGATCCTCTTCACGAAGGTGAGTGCACTGGTGACGGATACCGGCGGCGTCCTTTCGCACCCGGCAATCATCGCGCGCGAGTACGGCATTCCGGCGGTCGTGGCCACCGGCAACGCGACGCGGGTCATTCGGGACGGCCAGCGTATCGAAGTGGATGGAGACGCCGGCGTCGTCCGCATCCTGACATAATTCCAAACGGTCTCGTGGCCAGCGTGGAAGATAGTCCATACGTACCATGTTGCTCGCGCGCCTGTCGCGCGATGATGAAGGTGCCGGATTCGGTAGATTGACCGCATCCCGGGAGGATCGTTGACAAAGGGCGGACTCAGCTTCGAAGGCGGGCTCGATGCGGCCGGCCTGCGGCTGGCAGTGGTCGTGGCGCGCTTTAACGCGCACGTAACAAGCAAGCTGTACGATGGCTGTCGTGAGGAGTTCGGCGCACGCGGCCTCGATCTCGACACACTGACCGAGGTCGAAGTGCCGGGGTGTTTCGAGCTGCCGATCGTCGCGAAGCAGCTCGCCGCCAGCGGGCGATTCGACGCCGTCGTGTGTTTGGGCGCAGTTATTCGAGGCGACACGCCGCACTTCGAGTTCGTGTCGTCGGAGACGGCGAGCGGTCTACAGCGAGCAGCACTGGACACGGGCGTTCCGGTTATTTTCGGCGTGCTGACGACGGATAATGAAGAACAGGCGATGGATCGCGTCGGCGGCAGCGCGGGCCACAAAGGCCGTGACGCGGCGCTGACGGCGATCGAGATGGTACACACGATGCGGCGC
The DNA here is from genome assembly GCA_025355835.1 of Chloroflexota bacterium. Taxonomy (GTDB): domain Bacteria; phylum Chloroflexota; class Dehalococcoidia; order DSTF01; family JACRBR01; genus JANXYW01. Next base: position 1,399 of record JANXYW010000229.1, on the reverse strand, counting down.
GTCTCCGAAGGTTGATCGAACCGGCGCCGCGAAACGAACCAGCGTATAGACGTGCGGCCACGCCCCCAGGGCAGTTGGGGGCTCCGCGAAGGGAGGCGGGCGCATGGCAGTGAAAGCAGACGACGTACGACACCCAGACCAGATCGAAGATGACTTCGACTGGGAGGCGGTCGCCGAAGGCGAGCCGGTCGATGCGGAAACGCACCACACGCTGAACCTCGCCCACCGCGCGGTGGCGAAGTTCCCTGAGTTGAAGGGCCACTACAAAGCGTACGCAGGCGCGGTAGCCGTCGTGTCCAGCGCAGCAACATTGATGGCCGCGGTCGCGATCACGCGCAAGACGAAGCGCGGCATGAGCGCCGGCCAGGCGTTCGCATCGCTGACGGCCGCCGACATCGAGGCCGCGGTACACGTTGCCGCGCGCGACCAGCGTTACAAGCGGCTGCTCCGCAAACTGAAGTTACGCCGCAGCAAGAAAAGCTAGGACGGCGAGCACGTGCGCTTCGGTCGCGAAGGCAGCGTCTTCTTCGTTCAGATCAACAGCCCAGAGGCCGAAACCTTCGGCGCGCTCGGGCTCGCCGTTCGCTTCGTCATCAACGTCGCCGCACTCTGGTTTTCCGCGCTGATTATCCGCGGATTCGATATCGACAGCGTGCCCGCGCTCCTCTTCGGCGCCGCCATCTTCGGCACCGTCAACGCATTCCTCAAGCCGATCGTCGCGATGCTGTCGTGCGCGCTCACCTGCGCCACGCTCGGCTTCTTCGCGCTCATCGTCAACACGCTGATGCTCGCGCTCACGGCATGGATCGCCGGTCTGTTCGATCTGGCGTTCAAAGTCGACGGCTTCTGGGCCGCGTTCCTCGGCGCCCTCGTCATCTCACTCACGAGCACGCTCCTCAGCACGTGGGCGGATCGCGCGATCCTGCGACCAGCGAGGCAGGACGAGTGGTAGTAACAAGTTCGTCGTGGGTAGTTCGTAGTTCGACACGCGGATCGATGCCCCTGCCGAAACGCTTTCATCCGGAGGCGTTAGCCCGCTGTCATCCTGGTAGTAGCGAGGGATCTTCTTCTCACGGGAAGAGTGCCTCGCCTCGCACGGCAGTGGCATCAGTCGCGTACCTCACCTCGATCGCAGACCCCCGACTTCTCGGCCATCGACAGAAACGGGCCGCCAAGCCAGACCGAGCAAGATCCCTCGCTACGTTCAGGATGACAAGCACGGGCGATGCGGCGAACCGTGAACTGTCAACCGCAAACTGCGAACTTTCACCCCTTTTATGGCAATCTACAGATTGCAAATTGGTGACGAATCTGTTATCGTTTCGATCCCGGAGTTGCCTCAGGGATGTCTCCTTTTAGATACGGGTTCGCTTCTGGCGGACTTTCGGACGGTGCGCGC
>JANXYW010000200.1 GCA_025355835.1 Chloroflexota bacterium | reverse complement strand
CAACTTCGATGCATCCCACGCACTCGCCGTCAGCCTTGCGGATGTGGACGAGCGAGCCGCGGGCATCGCGGACGATCACGAACGGCCCAGGCATACAGCCTCCTTGCCGCTGAAGCTCTCGTAGCGGGCCAACACGACGCTCCCATAGTGCGGGTCCAGCTCCATGCCCAGGCACACCCTTCCCGTGCGCTCTGCGGCGATCAGCGTCGTCCCCGATCCGAGGAAGAGATCGAGGACGACGTCGCCGGGCTTTGACGAGTTGTTGATGGCGCGCTCGACGAGCGGCAGAGGCTTCATCGTGGGGTGCGCCTCGGATTCCGACGGACGTGCGATCTCCCACACGTCGCCCTGGTCGCGATCGCCACACCAGTGATGCTTCGCTCCCTCGCGCCAGCCGTACCAGATCGGCTCGTACTGCCGCTGGTAGTCGGCGCGTCCCATGACGAAGCGGTCCTTCTTCCAGACGATCGTGTCCGACCAGTGACCGCCCGCGTCGGCGAGCGCCCGACTGACGCTGCCCCACTCCTTTGTGCTCATGCAGCAGTAGATCGCGCCGTCCACGCTCGCGACGAGGTTCCGCGACCAGGCGGCGATGAACTTCGCCCAATCGTCCGCCGACATGGCGTCGTTCGCGATGCGCCGCTTCTTCGCGCCCCGCTGCTGGCCGCCATGGTCGCCGAGTGCGACGTTGTACGGCGGATCGGTGAAGCACATCGCCGGTCGCGTCTCGCCGAGGAGCCGCGCAACGTCGCCGCTGTCCGTCGCGTCGCCGATGAGCAGCCTGTGGTCGCCCAGCGCCCACAGCTCGCCACGTTGGGCGCGTGTGGCGGCGCGTGCGGCCTCCAGCGCGGCCTCGACGTCGAACGACTCCGACTTCTCACGTTTTTCCCGCACGTCGAGGGACTTCATCAACTTCTCCAGCTCGCCCTCGTCGAAGCCCGAGAGCGTCAGGTCATCGACGGTCGCCGAGAGGTCGCGCAGCAGCTGGCCGAGCAGGTCGCTGTCCCACTCACCGGAGATCCTGTTCAGGGCGACATTGAGAAGGCGCGCCTGTTCCTGTGTGAGGTCGAGCCACACCACGGGCACGGTCTTCAGCCCGAGCTTCCTCGCGGCGACGAGTCGCTGGTGGCCGCCGATGACGACGCGGTCTGCGCGGCGCGCCAGCACGGGCTGCACGAGGCCCCACTCGCCGATGCTTCGAGTCAACGCCTCCAGCTCCGCCTCGCCGATGCGACGCGGGTTGGCCGGGTCGGGCCTGAGCGTGTCGATCGCCACCTGTTCGACCTGCATCACGTCCGTGCTCTTCATGCGTCCTCCCCAAGCATCTCCCGGTACGGCTTGATCGCCTGCTCACTGATGCTCTCTTCTTCCGGGTCCGGCGGCCGTTCGTGCCTCACTCCAGCGCGCAGCCGTGCGGTTGGCGTCAGTCCCAACTGCCGCGCCAGATCCGCCAGCGACTGCTCGACGTCGCGCTTCAACAGCCAGGCGGGATTCCTGACGATCCCGCGCGGGGCTTTGATCAGCTTGCCGCTGCTGGCGATGAGTGCGACGAGCTCGCACCAATCTGCCCAGGCCCGGCAGTAGCGAATCAAGACGCCGCGGTCGATCGTCGCGAGCAGTCCCATGCCCTCGAGCGTCGGCACGACCCGTCGCCACTCGGCTTTCGCTTCGGCTGGAAGGTCGCGCGGCATCGGCGGCCGCGCGACTTCGATGCTCGTGCCGTATCCGCGGCGCTTGTTGCGCCGTCGCGCCCACGGGATCGGGTCGGGCCCTCGCTCACCCATCGCGCGCCTCAGACGTGGCGAACGTGGAGATAGCGCCTGTTTGGAGCGACGTGGCGTCGAGTTTGGTCATCTCGCACTCGTCGCTACAGATTCGATTCGCGGTGGGGGCATCACGAACATCAAATCTGCGAGGATACGATGGGGCAAAACCCGTACCGGGTCGGACGTTGGGCTTCCAGCGCTCTGCGCCTCGGGTATCACTGAAAAATCCGCGACCGCCGGGTGATGTAGCCTGCCTCGCGCACCAATCGGTCATCGTGACGCCTCCACCCCACGCACGGCTTCCTCCCGACAGCGGTCGCAGAGGTTGCTCGTCGCCACGAGGTTCAGATCGCCGCCACAACGTTTGCAGCAGCGTCGCACCGTCGTGACGGGGTGAAGGGTTGTGAAGGGTTCTTCGGGGTTCGATCGCGCAAGGCACATCTCTAAGGCGTTAACCTCGTTTTCGCGATCGTTAGGTTCCAAACCCTTCACCAAACCCTTCACTTCTGGTCGGTGGCCGTCATCATCGACAAGCAATGGTTGTTCCATGCGCTTCATCAGGTCGTCTTGGCGAGGCTCCTCATGGTCGCTGAGCAGCCCGACGCCGATGTAGCGGTTGCCCGCGCTGCCATGCTTCTTTTCGAATCGCTCCGCCATCCGCTTGCCGAACAACGTCGAGGTGAGCAGCTCTCGCTCGCGCATGCCCTGGTCACTCCCCCAACCCACGTACGCCTTGAAGGCGAGGGACGAAGCGACACTCACGTTCTCCGCGACGACGCACCGCTCGTCGATGAACGCCGCCAGCGGGTCAGACTCGAGGCGATAGGTCTCGGTCGCCGTCCGCACAGCGGTCGGTGCCGGCAACCCGCGTTCCTGCCAGGCAAGTGCTCCTCGCACTGCCCACGCCAGGATGCCGGGGAGCTCGGTTTGCAGCGTGTCCGCGAGCGACTGGTCGGCCGCGTTGCCACTGAAGCGCCGCGTGAACGGGATCAGTCGCACGCGGCGCCAGAATCCATGCGAGTCGTCCGCGACCGATGGCTTGTGGTTCACGGCCAGCCAGTACTTCGCCACCGGCTCGAAGGTGAAGAACTCCGCACGCATGAACCGCGCGGTGATCGGATCGCAGCCTGTCAACGCCTTCACGCGCGCCTCATTCAAGCGCGTCCCCTCGTTCGTCTCAGACGACGTGACGAGCCGTCGGCTCACGAGCGCGGCGAGGTCGTTCGGGATGGCGTTCCGTGAATGCATCTCGAACAGGGAGAACGGTGCGTTGAACGCGTACGCACCTACGAGCATGCGCAAAACGCGCAGGAACACACTCTTGCCATTTGCGCCTGTGCCGTAGCAGAGGAAGAGGCATTGCTCCGTCGTTAAGCCCGTGAGGCTATAGCCGACGGCGCGCTGGATGAAGTCGATCAGCTCTGCGTCACCGCCGAAGACTTCGTCCAGGAACCGAAGCCATCGCGGACACCCAGCATCGGCGTTGAACGCTATTGGAGCGTGCAGCGTGATGCGATCCTCGGGTCGCCCGTCCCGCAGGCGCCCCGTTCGGAGATCGAGGATGCCGTTCTCGGTACCGAACAACATCGGTTCGCTGTCCCAATGCTTGCCGGCGTCGGTGACGGGCGGTTCGGTCTGCGCCTGGGCCAACAGCGCGTCGAGCCGTTGCCGATGCTCGCTCTGGATAGCGAACTTCGCCGCCTGCCCGCGGCGCGTCAGGTCTTCAATCTTCGTCGCGCTCAGAAGCCGATGCCGTACGGCCAGTTTGGCCAGACGACGAATCTCGCCATCGGCGTCATCGCTCCACCGATGTCGGTCCCACATGAGCCAGCGCCGACGCCGATGGTCGTAGCGAACGCGATCGCCATACATCCGGGCGAAGTACTCGCCGTTCCCCGCGTCGGTCAGCGGTTCGTCGGGTCCGGACACGACTGCGGGATCGTGATGGAGGCGTGCGTCGAGCCCGAGCGCGCGCTTGAAGTCCTGCCAGCCCCGATCCTTGCCCTCCGGATGAAAGCAGTGGCCGGCGTATGGGCCATCCGGCAGCTTCTGGCCCACGCCGCATTCGAAAGATCGGCCGTCGCCGTGAAAGGGGCACTGCGCTAGGTGATACCAGGTGACGCCGTTCGCATCGGGCGGTTGCTCGCGGTACTCGATGCGCGCACGCTGGAGGATCTCCGCGAGGACGCCGCAGCTTTGTACGACAACAAGGCCCGGCTGATGCGCGTGCTGGCTTGCGACGAGCGCTTCGAGCAGATCCCGAGTCACGACCGCGCGACCCTCCGGCAGATCGATCAGGTACGAGCGCCGGTGCGGACGCTCCGCTGTCGCATCGCCCTTCATCTTCAGGGTGCCCACCAGTCCGATGATCTGAGAGGCGTTCGCGACGGTCTTGTCGACGTGCGCGGCGTCGTTGTCGAAGCCGGCGGCGAGGGCCGCGAGCACGCCCGAGACCAGTTCGTTAGCTGCCGGATCGTTTGGGAGGTCGATGCGGTAGATGAGGTAGCAGCCGTTGCCCGACATGGCGACGATCGGCTTCGGCCAACCGCGCTTCGCGAGATCGACCCGCAACCGCTCCCCCAACTCGAGGGCCGCTGCCAGTTCTTCCTCGGTGCTGGCGATACCGGACGGGCGCACCGCGTCGATATCGATGAAGAGGTGCCGGCGGCGCGTGACGTCAGCGTCGGACGTCGTCGACTCCGCCCGTTCGACGATCCGGTTGACGGCCCGTGCCAGCAAAGACGGACTTATGGAGTTGAGCGTTATGTAAATATTCGCGCGCCCATCCCAACATTCGATGGCGGCAACCGCTGCATCGACGTCGTCGAAGTAGCCCGACGCTGTGAACCGATACTTGCCGTGCTTGGGAATGCGTATCTCGAACGTGGTCCCCGGTTCGTGGATGAGCGACACGAAGCGCGGTACATCGGACGACGTGCCACCAACAGGCAGCGGCGCGCTCATGCGGCGTCCCGCCATACGACGATGTAATCACCCGTGTGGAGCGGGAAAGGTGGCGCCTCAGCTTCAGAATCTAAGTGGACTTGTGGGAGGTGGGTTCTCCCCCGTCTCCACCAGACCATCCTCAACGGCTTGCAGTTCGGCAAGCCGTTGTTTGACTTCATCGGGCTTGAGCAAGAGGACACGCGGGTTCCTGCTTCGGTCCTCTTCGAAGACAGACCAGCAAGCTGGTCGCGGCGTAAACCCCACGATTCGACCGCTCAATGCATCTACGTACACACGCAGAACGCTACGCGCCGAACAGCACCGTGCCCTCGAGATATCCCGTCGACAGCAGCACCGTCCCAGGCGACTCCCGCGCCAGCGCCCCACGCACGGCATCGAGATCGAAGTCCGGCTTCGTCCTCGGCGGCATCCAGTTGTCGTGATGACTAAGCACAACCGCCCGCGGCCCACCGAGCAGCCGCGCTTGGAGCGCGATGAAGTCGGCGGGCGACCCCTGGATCGGTTCGCCATCGACGTTCGCGCGCCCGGCGCAAGCCAGCAGCGCCACGTCGGGTCGCAACCCCGCCAGGACTCCCGTCCAGCAGCCCGAAGAGTCATGCCAGTACAGCGATCCGGCGGGCGTCTCGATGTAGTACCCCAGCGCGCCGCCGTGGTCGCGGCTCCCCACCGCCGTCGTCACGTGCTGGATGATGTCGCGCCCGGCCTGCGTGTTCGCGCCGGCCGCATCGCCGATCGCGTTGACCAGGCTCCGGTGCCCGGCGCGTTCGTCCTCCGTCAGTCCCGTGAGCCCGGTCGACACCGTCCCGGCGCCCGCATCAGCCTCGTGGCACCAGATGCATGCGTGGAGGCTGGGCACCACGCGCACCGTTACGCCCTCGCTCAGCCGGTGGCGCTCGCCCCCGTGGGATGGCGTCAGCTGCGCCGCGGCAACCCGGCCCCGCGCAGCACCCGGCACGTCTCGCTGGATCCGATCACGCGCGCGCCTGTGGTCGCCGCGATAATCTCCGCGCCAGCGAGATGGTCGAAGTGGCTGTGCCCCACGAGCACGAAGTCCGCGCGCTGCACATCCTTCGCGCTCAGCCCGACGGGCGGTGCCGATGGCACGCGATCCATATACGCGTCGAGGAACACCACAACGTCATCGAGAGTCAGCCGGAACGTCGCCGTCCCCAGCCAGTCCAGCGTCACCTTCATCGAAACACCTCCAGGCAGCGTTGCTCGTCGCGGTACGATACATCGAGGGACGCCCTCATCGAACGGCTTCATAAAGCGGGCTCGTCAACCGGGCGCGTTGCAGCAGCTCGGTCGATGAGACGAGGTCGGTGAAGAGGACCGTGACGGTCTGTGCCCTCGCGCTCATGGTGAGCGGAGCATATCGTCAATCAACGAATCGCGGGTCAATCAAGGATGACGACCGCGAACCGTGGCCTTTCGTAGATTCGATATTCGAGACGGGGGCGGCGAGTTGGGCACTCCCCCGTCTCCACCACGTACAACCTCGGATAGACCGCCAGGCAATCACCGGGGGGCCGTCCGTCACTCTAATCGGCCCGCACGGACGCCGGAATTGCCAGTTTGGTAATTGGGTTGTTGGCGCGCCATGAGCGCGCACCGCGACCACCCTGTTCCGGTCGTCGGCTACGAAATATCCCATCTGGCAGATGTTTGGTCGGGGCGCTGACCCGACGATGGCCTCGAAAGGGGTCATACTATGACGCAGTCACGCACTTCACAACGGGAGTCTCGCATCATGGCCGACAGCGTAGCGGCGCTGCCAACGGGCATCGTCACCTTCCTCCTCACCGACATCGAGGGCTCTACCCGCCTCTGGGAGGCCGAGAACGAGGGCATGGTGATCGCCGCCGCGCGCCACTACGCGCTCCTCGACACGATCATCGCCGCGCACGGCGGCGTCCGCCCCGTCGAACAGGGCGAGGGAGACAGCATCGTCGCCGCGTTCGTGAAGGCGTCGGACGCGCTCGCCGCCGCCGTCGACATCCAGCTTGCGTTCGCCGCGGAGCAATGGCCTCTCGAGCGGCCGCTACGCGTGCGGATCGCCCTGCACACCGGCGAGGCCCAGCTCCGCAACGAAGGCAACTATTTCGGCCCGACGATCATTCGCTGCGCCCGGCTCCGCGCCGTCGCGCACGGCGGTCAGACCGTGATCTCCGGCGCTACGCGCGACTTGATCACCGATCGACTCGTCGCGCCCGTCACCCTGCGCGATCTCGGCGCGCATCGGCTAAAGGATCTCGGCCGCGCCGAGCGCGTCTGGCAGATGTGCCATCCGGAGATCGAGAGCGAGTTCCCCGCGCTGCGATCGCTGAATGTCCTCGCCAATAACCTGCCGGCCGAGCTCACGACATTTGTCGGCCGCGAAACCGAGCTTGCCGAGCTGCACGGCCTCCTCTCGACGCGGCGCCTCGTGACGCTTGTCGGCGCCGGTGGCTGCGGCAAGACGCGCCTCGCTCTCCACGCCGCGGCCGATGCCGTCGATGAACGCGCGAACGGCGTCTGGTGGGTCGAGCTCGCATCGATCGCCCACGCCGATCTGGTCCTTACCGCCGTCGCCACTGTGCTCGGGTTCCGCGAGGAGGCCGGCAAGACGCTCACGGAAACACTCGCCGGGCAGCTCGCGGATCAGGACACGCTGATCGTCCTCGACAACTGCGAGCACGTCCTCGATGCGTGCGCGCGGCTCGCGGAGGCGCTGCTCACGGCAGCCCCGAACGTCCGCATCATCGCCACCAGCCGCGAGGCGCTCGGCGTTGCGGGCGAAACAGCCTGGCACGTTCCCTCGCTCGACGCCGATCGCGCCGTGCAGCTGTTCGTCGAACGCGCGACGCTCGTGAGGCCCAACTTTGCCGCTGTAGGCGAAGACCTTTCGATCGTCTCTCACATCTGCGACCGCCTCGACGGCATTCCGCTCGCGATCGAACTCGCCGCCGCGTGGACGCGCATGATGCAGCTCGGCCAGATCGCCGCCGCGCTCGACGATCGTTTCCGGTTGCTCACGGGCGGCAGCCGCACGGCCGTGCCGCGGCAGCGCACGCTCGAGTCGTCCGTCGCCTGGAGCCACGATCTGCTTGAAGATCGCGAGCGGGTGCTGCTCCGAAGACTCTCCGTCTTCGCCGGCGGCTTTACGCTGGATGCCGCGGAGACAGTCTGCGCCGACGATCATCTCGATCGTTACGCCGTGCTCGATCTCCTGTCCCGTCTCGCCGACAAGTCGCTCGTGCAGGTGAGCCACGAACAGCGCGATGCGCGCTACAGCCTGCTCGAAACGATCCGCTACTTCGCTCGCGAACGCCTCGTCGAAGCGGGCGAGAGCGACGCCACGCGCCACCGGCACCTCGCTGCCTTCCTTGCGCTGGCCGAGCAGGCCGCTCCGGAGATCGCCCTCAGCGACGGCCCCGAGTGGCTGTCGCGCCTCGAACGAGAACACGACAACCTGCGCGCGGCCCTCGAGTGGGCGCAGGCGGAGCACCAGGATGACCTCTTCCTCAGATTGTGCGGAGCGCTCACGCTGTTCTGGGAGCTCCGTGGCTATCTCGCCGAAGGTGGCCGCTGGTTCGCGCGCGCGCTCGCGACGAAGGGTGAGCCGTCGGTCATCAGGGCCCGCGCGCTCTGGGGCGCCGGCCACGTCGCCCTGTATGGCAACGAATTCGAGACGACGATGCGCTGTGTACCGGAAGCGATCGCGATGGCGCAGGCCGTCGGCGATCGCTGGACCGAGGCACGTGCATCAAACACACTCGGCTACCTCCAGATGGTGTCTGATCCTGCCGCCGCTCGACTGGCTCTGGATCGAAGCATCAAGCTCGGGAGGGAGATTGGCGACGATTGGGCGATCGCCGATGGGCTGAAGATGCTCACGGCGTCCTTCATCTTCCAGGATGATCACGTCGCGAACACCGGTGCGCTGGAGCAACTCCGCGAGGCCGCGCTCGCCCTCAACAACAAATTCTTCCTCGCCTGGTACCACTGCGGATGCGCGTACGGCGCGTACCGCCGAGGCGAACTCGACGCGCTGCGCGAACATGCGGAGACATCGCTCCGATACTGCGCGGAGGTCGGCGATCCCGTGACCGACGGCATTGCTATCGCGATGCTCGCGGCGGGTGAGGCGTTCTCCGGAGACTACGCAGCGGCAACGGAGCGGCTGCACGCGCTCCTGCGCGTCGCCGAGGCATCGGGCGGCAGCGTCGCGGTACCGCAGGCGCTGTTCCAGCTGTCGGCGATCATGCTCGCGTGCGGTGACGCTGAGGGCGCTCGCGCTTGCATCGAGCCGCTCATTGAGGAATCGAGGACGCTCGATCTGCCCGTGTACCTGTCGTGGTCGCTCTGTATCGCCGGCGGCTGCGACATCGCATCCGGTCGCCTCGCCGAAGCGCGAACCGCGCTCGACGAAGCACGCACCGTTGCCGCCGCGTTTGGAAATCCGTGGACGTCGTCGCTCGCGATCCATCGCCTGGGCGAAGTTGCACTTCGCGAAGGCGACACCGGCGCGGCGGAGGATCTCTACCACGAAGCGCTCGCCATCAGGCACAGGCGGCGGTTCGCGCCGGACGTGGCGGAATCGCTGGAGGCGCTGGCCTCGATCGCGGTGAAGCAAGAGAGTGCGCTGGAAGCTGCCCGGCTGTACGGAGCCGCCGGCGCGCTGCGCCGATCGCTCGGCGTCGTGCGCTTCCCGGTCGCGCAGATCGAATACGACGCGCACCTCAAGCAAGCGCGGCTCCTCGCCGGCGATGACGCGTGCGACGCGGCGTTTGTCGAGGGCGCGGCATTGTCGGTCGACGAAGCCGTCGCATACGCGTCCCGCGCGCGTGGCGAACGCAAGCGCCCGTCCGTCGGCTGGGACAGCCTCACGCCGACAGAACAGCGGGTCGTTGCGCTGACCGCGGCGGGTCTCACGAATCCCCAGATCGCCGAGAAGCTGTTCATCACGCGGGGCACGGTGAAGGTGCATCTCGCGCACATCTTCACCAAGCTCGGCGTCGTAACGCGCTCCGAACTCGCCGCCGAAGCAACAAGGCGCGAGCGAAGCGCGCCGGGGAAGAAGTGAGTGTTCATCAAAGACAAGAGCCAGCACTGCCGAGTCGGGCCACAAAGGCCCTCAAAGGGGGCTCGCGGCCAATCAGTCAATGACGACCAACGCGAACGGGGGCCGCTCGTAGATTCGGAGTCCGATGGCGCGTGGAGAGATTAAACCTCCCCCGTCTCCACCAAGTGCAAACTCGGAAAGACCGCCCGACAATCGGCGGTCTTTCCGCTACTCTCCCAAGGTTTGACGAGATTTTCAGTTGAAACCGCGGATCGAGTGCTTTGTCCAGAGCCAAGCCGTTGTCGCTGCCGAAACACGCAGCGTGAGCGCGTTATCAGCCAGCCCGTGCGCGAGTACCTTCGCTGCCTCGAGTGCCGGCAAGACCGCCTCAGTCGGCAAGTCGGGCGATACCTGCGCGAACTTCAGCGTCAGGTCAATCGTGCGGCGCTGCACGGCCTCGTCAGACGGGAGAAGCGCGAGCGCGTCGAGCGCTTGGCGGTATGCGGCGCCTGCTTCGCGGTTCGCGTAGAGCAGCGCCGCGCGGTTGCCTGCCTCCTCTGCGAACTCCGCCGTCTTTTGCCAGTCTTCGCCCCGCTCGAAGTGATGAGCTAGGAGCGGCGCATACTCGCTGCGCCGTTCGCCTGCGCGCTGTTCGAGCCAAGCGCCGACGCGCAGGTGGGCCGTGCGACGAACGGAGCGGAGCATGCCGGCGTACGCCACGTCTTGCACCAGCACGTGGCGGAACGCCCACTCCCAATCGCCGTCGAACGCGGCCGGACCGAGCGGTTCGATGTAGTCGTGCTCGTAGAGGCTCTGTAGCCATGCGTCGATCTCGGCGGCCCCCGTGAGTTCGGCGACCAGTTCCCGCCAGAACACATGGCCGACAATCGCCGCGCTTTGGAGCGCGTGCTTCTGTTCCGCGCCGAGCCGATCGATGCGCTCGGCCAGCACGCCCCAGACAGTGTCCGGCACGCTTACATCGCTGATTGCACCGTGCACGGAGGTGCCCTCGCCGGGACCGCCGCGCACGAGGACGCCCTGGTCGAGCAGCGTGCCGATGATCGCCTGGACGAAGAAGGGGTTGCCCTGCCCCTTCCGAACGATCGTCTGGACAACCTCGGGCGATGCCTCCAGCCCCGGAACGAGTGCACGCACCAGCTCGACGCAGTTCTCGTCCCGCAATTCGGTGAGGACCAGGCGCGTGTGCGTCGCGGGCAACAGGTGCGCCTCCACCTGGCGCGCCTTCGCGTCGTCGTCGGCGATGGGACGGGTCAGCGTAACGAAGAGGACGGGGCTGTCAGACAGCCCCGTGAACAGGTTCTTCATCAATTCAATCGACTGGTCATCTGCCCAGTGCAGATCTTCAAATACCAGGATGCGCGGTGACAGCGTCGCCATCGAACGCAGAACGTTGACCACTGCCTTCGAGATGCGCGCGCGCCGGGCGCGCGGGGTCATCTCGCGCAGTGGGCTCGCATCGGACTCGACGGCCATGATCGTCGCCAGCGCGTCGCACGCTGCGGGATCATCGATGCCGAGTTGCTGCAGCCGGGCCTCGAGGCGGCTCCGGATTTCGGCGGGTGCATCCATTTCACGGATGCCAAGCGACCGCCGGACCAGATCGGCGATGACGTAGTAGGGCGTTGTCGCCGTGTGCGCCAGTGCCGATCCGGTAAGCAGGACCACATCCGGGCATTCGGCGGCGACCCATCTCTG
>JANXYW010000169.1 GCA_025355835.1 Chloroflexota bacterium | reverse complement strand
GGGACGCCGTCGCGTCGAGCATGCTGCTGGCTTCGCCGCCGCAGAACGAACGCGGCGAGAAGACGGCGTCGATGTTCGGCGCGCTGACGCCGCATGATTTCCAGGAGGGCGACGTGACGATCGGCGTGCGCGAGACGGTCGCGGCGGGACGGATGATCGTCGACGACGAGCTGGCGAACGTGTTCGAGCGCGTGACGGCGAAGATGCAGCCGCAGACGGAGCTGGCGATGGAAGCGCTGCGCGCGGACGGCTACGTGCCGCACCTATGCGGGGCGGGGCCGTCGTTCTTCCTTCTTTATGGCGGCGGCGCCGATCTGGCGCACGAACTCGGCGCGCGCATCCGCGGGCTGGGGTTCGAGCCGCGGCCGGTGCACGCGCTGAGCCGCGCGCTCGCGCTCGCGATGCGGGAGCTCTAAGTGCTATCCGTGGCGCGAACCCGATCCGTCGCGCACGCCTGCGGCGTACGTGACCCGTCGTGTCCGACCCCCAACCTCTTCGTGTCCTTCGTGCTCTTAGTGGATCGTACCCAGCGGGAGCACCGTTAGGTGGCAGAGGTCTTCGCGGGCTTTCTCGTTGGCTTCGCGCTGTCGATCGCCATCGCTCCGCTGGGGGCAATCACGCTCGTCCGTTCGAACGACCGCACGGGGCTGGCGCAGCGCATCGCGCCAGAGGGTACGAGCGTGGTCGCGCTGTCCGTCGTGCTGCATTTTGCGGCGATGCTGGTGCTGACGATGATCGGCATGCTGCTAGGGTTGCTGCTGCTCGCGCTCAACGACCGCCGCCCCGACAACGGCCTCGGCAGCCCGAACGTCGCGTACACACTGATCGTCGTCGCGCTGACGGCCGTGATCGTGATGCCGACGCTGGTGGCGCCGGCGTTGCGGCGCTGGTGCACCGTCGGTGCGCTCGTGTTCGTGGCAGCGTTCGGGTGGGTGATGCCGTGGCTGGCGTGGGCGGGGTCGTGAGGGCCTGTCACGAAGGACACGAAGGGGCACGAAGGGTTGTAGGACAGAAAGGGAAGGCGCTACGTTCCCGTGCGCGGACGTCGCGCCTCGCTGCCGACGCTTCCGGCGTTTACGTGACCGGCAATTCACCGGCACCTAATGGGCCGTGGGCAACGGTGGCGTATAGCCCGGCCGGAACGCCTCGCTGGACGATCATAAACCCCGGTGTTCCCTGGTTTGGCAGTGGTTACCCTGCCTCCATCGGTATCGACAGCACGGGCGCTATCTATGTCACGACGTTTGATACGAGCGTCGGCACTTTGTCGAAGTACTCGAAGGCAGTGGCGGACACAGATGGCGACGGCGTGTCAGACACGACCGACAACTGCCCGAATGTTGCGAATCCTGGGCAGGCGAATGCTGTACATCCGCTGACAACCGCGGGCGATGCCTGCGAGGATCCTGATGCGGACGGTGTCGTGGATGCGGCCGACAATTGCCCTGATAGCGCAAATGCCAACCAACTCAACACCGACGGCGACGCGATGGGCAACGCGTGCGATCCCGACGACGACAACGATGGACTGCTCGACGTTGTCGAGACAAACACGGGCGTGTTCGTTGATGCCACGAACACGGGGACGGATCCGCTCAAGGCCGATACGGACGGCGATGGCTGCGGCGACGGGAAAGAGGCGGGGCCTGACCATGGGGCCGGGGGTGAACGCGATCCCAACAGCAAATGGGACTTCTTCGACGTGCCGGCGCCCGCCCTCCGGCCTTCGAATATGACGGGTACGCGGGATAAAATCATTAAGCTCAGCGACGTGCTGGCGGATTTGCAGTACGTCGGCACGAGCGCCGCGATGCCGGGAACGCCGAACGCGAACGGCGCGATGTACGGTAGTGACCTCAACGGCAACGGAATCGCCGACGGTGTGGAGTACGATCGCACGCCTAGCACAACGCCTGGGCAGCCTTGGCGTTCAGGCCCGCCTAACGGGACAGTCACCTTGGGAGACGTACTGACGGTACTCGCCCAGGTGGGGACAAACTGCAACTGACGGTCGCATGCCCACGTGCCAAAGCGTCGCGGGTTGGCACTCCGTTAGCAGACATTGCGTAGTTCACGAGCCGCGTTCGGTGCTACGATGGCATCACCACTGATACCATCGCGCCCGCACGGAGGCAGCCCCATGTCCCGATTCTGGTTCATTCCCGGAGCCCTGCTTGTTGCGCTACTGCTGGGGTTGCCGGCGCCGAGTACGGCGGACGCGGTGCAGCCGATCAACTTCGCGCGTGGCGTCCTTGCAGGGGCAGGGTTCGGCACGTCGACGCCTAGCACGCTGACGGTGGGGCCGGACGGGCGGCTGTACGTCGCGGACACGAACGGGCGCATCCAGGCGCTGACGCTCGATCCTACGACGAAGGCGGTGACTGCGGTCCAGCAGATCACGACCAATACGGACATTCAGGAGATCCTCGGCATCGCGTTCGACCCAACCGACGCGTCGTCGCCGCCGCCGATCTTCATCAGCAACACGATCTCGGGATTCGCCGATGCGGGGCAGGCGCCTCCCGGCTCGTACCCAGGCAAGATCACGAAGATCAGCGGGCCCGGTTACGCGACGCGCACCGACATCATCACCGGGCTGCCGGTATCGAACTCCGGCCACGAGACGAACGGGCTGGCGTTCGGCCCGGACGGCAAGCTTTATATAGCTGAAGGCAGCACGACGAACGGCGGCGTGGTCAACCCGAACCCGGGGCTGTTCCAGCGACCGGAAGTGCCGTTGTCCGGCGCGATTCTCGTCGCGGACATCAAGGCTCCGGGCTTCAACGGCAACATCACGTACAGCCCGGTCAGCACGTACAGCGACACCGTGGACCAGACAGCAGGCGACGTGAGCGTGTACGCGCCCGGCATGCGCAATCCGTACGACCTCATCTGGCACAGCAACGGCAAGCTCTATGGCACGGACAACGGCCCGAACGACACGTACGGCCCCGGCTCCGCGTCGTGTACGACGGCGCTGCCGGCAGACGCCGCGGCATTCGACGAACTCAACCTGATCGAGTTCAACAACTACTACGGGCACCCGAACCGCAACCGCGGACGAACGGACGCCCGCCAATGCGTGTACCACCCCAACGGGGAAGCAAGCGGCGGCGGTTACACGGCAGCGATCGAGGCGGGGCTGCCGGCATCGTCCGATGGCATCGCGGAGTACAAGTCCGGCGCGTTTGGCGGCCAAATGCAGGGCGACCTGCTCTACGCCGCGTGGGTGAACAGCGAATTGCACCGCGTCAAACTCTCTGCGGACGGCCGCTCCGTCATCTCCGATACGACGCTGGCAACGGGTCTCACGAACGCGCTCGATGTCGCGGTTGGCAGCGACGGCACGATCTACGTCGCCGAGTACGGCGGCAACCGGATCTCGTACTTCAAGCCGGACGAATCGCCCGTCAGCTCGATCACCGTCACAGCGATCAGCCCGCCCGGCGGGCCAGCCGCGGGCGGCCAGCAGGTGACGATCACCGGCACGAACTTCACCACGTCCGCCGACACGACGGCGAACATTGGCGGCGCGCCGCTGACCGGCCTTGTTGTGCAGAGTTCGAGCACGCTCACAGGTACGACGTCGGCCAGCACGATCGGAACCAAGAGCATAACTGTGACGAACTCGATCGGTGCGGCCACGCGCGCCAACGCCTACAACTACTCCTCCGGTGGGGGCACGATACCGCCCGTCGCCAATGCGGGGCCGGATATCATCACGCCCATCGCGCACATCGACCACGCGCACGTGACGCTGGACTCGCGCGCTTCGACGGACGCGGACGGCTTCCTCGTCAGCTTTCTCTGGACGGAGAACGGCGTCACGCTTTCCACGCAGCCGGTCGATTCGAAGCAGTTCACGCTCGGTACACACGTCGTGACGCTGACGGTGACGGACAACGACGGGTTCATCGCGACGGACGACGTCCGGATTACCGTCACTGCGACGCCCGTCAACCCCGATCCGTACTACTGCTTCGATGTCGATGGCGACGGTGCTGTCAGCTTGACCGACGTGATGCTCGTGGCGAACGACTACGGCAAGCGCTACGGCGATGCCGGCTATTCGCGGCTGCGCGACTGGAATGCGGATCGCGTCATC
>JANXYW010000152.1 GCA_025355835.1 Chloroflexota bacterium | reverse complement strand
TCCTGATGCACGGTCTGATACGCGTACCAGCCGAAGAGCGCCGCCAGCAGCGGCACACCCGCGATCGCGCCCGCGCGTAGGTAGCGGCGCGGGATCGCATCGGCGAGCACGATCGCTACGGCCGCGAAGATGAGCGCGAATCCCGGCGCGGCGAGGTAGAGATATCGGCTGGCGGTGAAGTACTGGATGAAAACGTGCGGCGCGATGGCGAGCACCATCCATAGCGCGCCGACGCGCGCGATCTTCGGGCCGAACGCGGACGCCGCAATGGCGATCAGCGCAAGCGCGATGGCGCCGATGATGTGCGGCACGCCGACCGTCGTCGGCAATTCGAGGCCGACCGGGTAGAACAGGCGGCCCGTGTAGATCAGCGTCTGATTCCAGACGTAATCGGTGCCCCAGACCTTCGAGCCTTCGTTGCAGCCGCAGGCCCAGAATGAAACGGCCGTCGCCCAGCCGAGAATCGCGAACGGGGCGGTGCGCAGCAGCGTGCGAACGATGCGGCCGTCGGGGTTCGGGTCGAACGTGAACATCGCGAGGCCGAACACGGGGAACATGATCGCCATGCCTTCGTGCGAGCCGAGGGTGAGCACGAACGACGCGACGGCGGCGGCGAGCCATGCGTTCACCGTGCGCCGGCTGTCGGCGAGCGCACACTCGATGACGGCGATTGTCGTCGCGAGCAGGAAGAGATCCGCCATCACCTGCGTGGCGGTCGTGACCTGCGAGAGCGCGCCGACGTACGCCGGGTTGAGGCCGAAGACGAGCGCGGCGATGCATGCGGCCCAGGCGCGGCCGGTGACGCGCCACACGAGATAGTAGAGGAGCCCGACGCTGGCGGTGTGCATCGCGAGCATGGCGATGTGCACGGGGATCGGGTTCATGCCGGAGATGTCGTACGACGCGAGGTAGAGCAGGCCGGGCAGCGGCCGCCAGTTCGGCGTGAGATCTGTGGCGGTGAAGAGGCGCCAGACGTACTCGCGGTGGCCGTTGACGGCGATCTCCGAGAAGGGAATGTAGTCGTCGAAGTAGAAGTAGTGCGTGAGCGTCGTCAGTTGCAGCGCGAGCGTGGCGATGATCGCGAGCGGAAGCAGCAGCGCATGCGGCGAGAGTCGCGTACGCGCGATCGCGGCGCTGCTGGCGTCGGCGGCTTCGTGTGTGATGCGGTTGGGTGTGGCGACGGTCATGCGGGGTCGATTATACCGGCAGCGCGTAGTAGGGCCGACGCGCAATGGTCGATACTAGCGGGAGAACAGTCTCGCCGTACGACGGGTGTGCCGGCTCGCCTCCAATCGTCTGGTTCGCCGGAGGATGCTGCCTCTAAATGCGTTCCATTGGAGTTGCTACATTTGGTTGCATAGACCACGCCTCCGAGAGGAGCGAAAAGTGACCGGTCGAAAAGTCTCTGGATTCGGGGTGCTCGTCATCCTCCTCGCTCTCTCTTGTGCGGGCTGTGACCGTGGCGTACCCGGCTTTCCCGGATATGCCTTACCCAACGAGATCCATGGGCCGGGAATAATAGGCGGTGGCGAAGCTGGCGGCGAAGTTACTGGGGAAATAGGCCCCCCCAGAGTCAAGCTCTACTCAGTAGCCACGGACGTTGATCTTGGCCAAGCGAAAGAACGGATTCGAGCCCGGCTCATCGAGCACATGTGGACCGTGGTCGACGCTCCTCGGAGCAAGATCGGCACGGCCTGGTATGAGGCAAAGTCCCCTCAGGATGACGCCTGTTTGGCATATCTGCTGCTGGACCAGGGATCGGTCTCACAAACGAACAACGATCCACTTTTGGCGCGCTTCTCGGCTCAGGGTTGGAGAGGATCGATCGGTTCGTTCCAGCACGTTCTTGCGATATTTTCCGGTGCGTGTGGTGATCTGTTCCCGTCCCAGCCATAGAACGTCTCGCAGCGTTTCGACAACTCACCTCGCACGCAAGTCTCGGTGTCGAACACGCTGTGTACCGCGTCGGTCCGGCTTTGCCGGACGCACAGCCGAGACGGCTATGCCACGCGCTTCGCGTCCGGCGCACGACGGGTCAATGCCGGAAGCGGCCATAATCTCGACAGCTACACGATGGCTCGCCGGTCGTGCGGCATTTATCGCCCACACCGCGCGGGCTGAATGAGCCTGTCTCAGAACTCGGGCCGCGTGCGATCATGATGCGATGGTGGAGATGAGGCAAGGAGGCCGGCATGCCCGTACGTGCGTTCAGCCGGGAGCAGCAATGGCTGCTGCCGCCGTCCCTCGATGACGCGCTCGCGCCCGATCATGCGGCGCGCTTTGTCGGCGCCTTCATCGACGCCATCGATGCTGAGGCGTGGGCGGAGATGGGGATCATCCGCCACGGCGATCCGGAGGGCGCACCGGCGTACGATGCGCGGGCGCTGCTCGGGGTCTGGGCGCTGGGCTTCATGACCGGCGTCCGCTCGTCCCGCAAGCTGGAGGCCGCCTGCCATGAGCAGATTCCGTATCTCTGGCTGACGGGATTCCAGCAGCCGGATCACAACACCCTATGGCGGTTCTACCAGCAGCACCGCGACGGGATGCGCGCCCTGCTCAAACGCAGCGTGCGCACAGCCGTCGCGCTCGGCCTCGTTGACCTGGCCCTGCAGGCGGTCGATGGCACGCGCGTGCACGGCAACGCCGCGCAGGAGCGCACGCTCGATGCCGCGGGGCTGGAGCGGCTCTTGCACCGTACCGATGCCCGCATCGCAGAGCTTGAATCCCAGCAGGCGGCGTCAGACAATCCGGCGCTGCCGCGGCTGCCCGCACGTCTCCGCGCCGAGGTGCTGCGGGCGCAGGTGCGCGCGGCGCTGGCGCGGGTGACCGCGGAGGACGGGCCGCGGACCGTCAATCTGAGCGACCCGGATGCGAAGCTGCTGCGGACGCGCCGCGGCTTCATCACGGGCCACAACGTGCAGGCGATGGCGTCGCCCGTCGCCGCATCTGCGGGTGGCGGCCAGATCATCACGGCGGCAGACCTCACGCCAGAGGTGAACGACGCGCACGAACTGCTGCCGATGATGGAACAGGCGGAAGCGAACAGTGGTGTCGCGAGCGCGGTGACGCTCGCCGACGCGGGCTACCACTCGGGCGCGAACCTCGCCGCCTGTGCGGAGCAGGGGCGCACGGTCGTGATGCCGGATCAGCAGCAGGCGGCGCTCACGCGTCCGTATCACAAGGAGCAGTTCGCGTACGATCGCACGGGCGACACCTACACCTGTCCGGCGGGCGAGACACTGAGCTTCTCCGGCAACACGCATGACCGCAACGGCGGGACGGTGCGACAGTACCGGGCGGCGCGCGGCGTCTGTGCTGCCTGCCCGGCCTTTGGCGCCTGTACCCGCGACACACGCAACGGGCGGACGATCCGGGCGGGACCGCACGACGCGGCGTTACACGACCATCGCGCGTGGCAGGCAAGCGCGGAGGCGCGGGCGCTCTTCCGGCGCCGATGCTGGCTCATCGAACCGGTGTTCAGCGTGCTCAAAGACCAGCAGGGAGCACGCCGCTTCCTGCTGCGCGGGGCCACAGCGGTGCGTGCCGAGTGGTCGTGGCTGGCGACCTGCTTCAACCTGCGGGCGCTGGCCCGCGGCTGGCAGCGTGGTGCATTCGCCTCCAACTGACCGCGCTCGCTGTATCGCCCGTCGCGATCGGGCTGTTCCCCATGCGGCCCGTGTATCTTCCGCGCCGTCCCCACCGCTCACCCGGCGTTTTGAGACAGGCTCTTTCCAGCCCGCGCGGCGACTCACATCGCGACCACGGCTGTGCCACTCCCATTGTGCTCCGGTGACGACCCATCGTGCTTGAACGAAGCATCGTCCAACAGGCGAGGGCGCCTGTCCTACATCGTGCCGGCCCCATGGCGGATCCGCAGAAAAGAGTGGCACAGCCGTCCCCGGTCGGAGAGTCGCCGCAGGAGACCTGTGAGTCTCGCCCGGACCATGCCGCGAGTGCGAACCCCGAGCACCGCGAGGGCTAGGAAGCCCATGCTACGATGCCAAACGATCGGCCGCCGGCATCCGTCGTTTCGCATACCTGCGCACGATCGCCTATTGACACCTTTCCGACGCGCTGGCTAGACTCGCGGGGCCGCGGAAAGCCGCATGTGCGGCTCGCGTAGCGCGGCGAAGGGTGGTTGGGCGGTGGTGTTTTGTTAAGCGGCATCGAAAACTCACTTCTCGATTTCATCACCGGCGTCTACAACGCCGTCGGCTGGCCCGGCGTCATCTTTATGATGGCGATAGAATCGGCCGCCATCCCTCTGCCCAGCGAGCTGATCATGCCGCTCGCCGGATGGAAGCTGATCGAAGCCAAGGGTCACGGCGTCGAGTGGGTGCTGCTCGCCGGCTTCTACGGCGCTGTCGGCAACACCGTGGGATCGTGGATCGCGTACTACGCCGGGCGCTACGGCGGCCGTCCCTTCGCCGAGAAGTACGGAAAGTACATCCTCGTTTCACGCCACGATCTTGATCTCGCCGATCGATTCTTCAATCGATGGGGAAAATGGGCCGTGTTCGGCGGCCGATTGCTGCCCGTCGTGCGCACATTCATTAGTGTGCCCGCGGGGATCTCGCGCGTGCCGATCGGCGAATTCACGGCCTACACGTTCGCAGGCGCATTCATCTGGTCTACCGGCCTTGCCTACGGTGGGTATAAACTGGGCAAGAACTGGGAAGACCTTCGCACAGCGATGAAACCGCTGGACTATCCGATCGCTGCGGTCATCCTCGTCGTACTAGTGTGGTACGTCGTACGGCATGTGCGGCGCGCCTGGGGCGACGACACAAGCGCGAAGCCCGCATCATAGCTGCCGGTCCTGGCGGGGTACCGGCGCGAACGAATAGATAGGCGCGGCTCATCATGCTCGCTTCGGCGAGCGAGCCTCCAGGGAGGGAGAACGGTTCGCCTATGATCATCGTCCGCGCGCTAACCGTGATCGCCAAGCCGGTGATCGTCACTGGCGCCCTCGCCGCGACTGCCGCGGGCGGCTGGTTCGCTATCGATTCCGTACGGCCTCACGATGCCCCCTCCGCATTCCAGCAGATCCAGGGCCACGGCCAGCGCCTGCTCGTCAGCGAATTCGGCGACAGCGCCGACACGATCGTCGCCCTCGACCCGAACGACGTCAGCGCCCGCACGACGATCGCAACCATCGATCACGCACCTGGCTACGGCATCTTCGCCACGCTTTCGCCGGACGGGAAAGCGATCGCCTACACCGCACTGCCGTCCGACACGACGAAGCCCGGTCCGGATGCGCCCGCCAACGCCGCGATCGTCAGCGTAAGCGGCGACGTGACGCCGCTCGCCGGTGACGTCGATCTGCTGATCGCCCCCATCTGGTCGCCCGATAACTCGTCGATCGTCGTGCGCAAGAACACGCCCGCGGCCGACGCCGCCGGCTCGTTCGAGCTGCTGCTGCTCGGCCGCGACGGATCGCGCGCGACGCTGACGACGTGGACCACGGCGTCGGTGTTTCCGATCGCCTTTGCACCGGATGGCGCGAAGCTCTACTTCGCCGCGCTCAACAACACAGGTACCGATCTCTACAGCATCGCGACCGACGGCGCCGCCGAGACGAAGATCGCCCACCTGAGCGACCAGATCGCGCGCGACTGGCGGCTCTCGCCGGACGGCGCAACGCTCGCGTACTCCGTCGCCGAAGGCGGCCGTGCGCCGGCCGTGATCGCCAAAACGCTAAACCTCTCGACGGGCGCCGCGTCCGATGCCGTCGCATCAGCGAGCCTGCAGTCTGGCCCGCCGAGCACAGGCATCGCGCGCGGCGAACTGAACCCCACGTGGAAGGCTGACGGCAAGCTCACGATCGCGTCACTGAACCTTGATGGCGGCGCCAACGCCACATCGATCGATGTTGCGGGCGGCGCGACTGCAATCACCGCGAACAACGACCGCATCGACTTGCCACTAGGTTGGTCGCCGGACGGCAAATCGCTCGCCGTGCGCGCCGTCGACGGCAAGATGCCGTCGGAAGCAAGCGCCAGCCACGTCGAGCTCGTCCACGATGGCGCGCGCGATCGCGTATCGGAGAGCGCCGACGTCCAGATCGTGGGGTGGTTGCCATGATCTTCGGTCGTCAGTCGTCAGTCGTCAGTCGTCAGAGCCGCAGCGAAGATAGCGCGACTCATGTAGGACAGGCGCCCCCGCCTGTTGGACGGGAGCCGCGAACCATCGCCGGCCGTCTGTTGTTTCGTCAGTCGTTAGTCGTCAGTCATCAGAGCCTCGAAACTAGTGGCGCGACTCACGTAGGACACGCGCCCCCGCCCGCTGCCGATCATGTAGGACAGGCGCCCCCGCCTGTTGGACGGGAGCCGCGAAACGTCGCCGGCCGTCTGTTGTCATTGGTCAACCGCCGGCCGCGCAGCACAAGTCCTGCTCAACACGCAGAACAGCCGCCCTCGTGCACAGATCGCCGAAACGCTCCCGATCGCCGTCGCACGTCAAACGCCGCGCGCACATGGCGCCTCACAGCTGCGATCGCCCTCGCCGCCGCCACGATCGCGCCCGTGCTGCTGCGGCCTGCGCCGGTCGCGCGCGCGTGCGCCTTCGTCGATCCGCCGCTGACGTATGAGACGACGGAGGATCGCCGCCTGTACATGCAGGCGATGGAACTTGCCGGCTTCGACATGCTCTTCCCGAAAGACCACTTCTTCTCGCAGGCGTCGATCGGCATGGGCACGCGCGAGTCACGCGTCAGTTCGCCGGATGTCTACGTGCCGCCGACGCTGTTGAAAGCGATCAGCTGGATCGAAAGCTCGTCGTCACAGGGCGCGGCCGATCTGCCGTTCGGCGCAATCGGCCCGGCGTTGGTGGCGTTCGATTGTGGATACGGTATCTCGCAAGTCACCAGCGGCATGACCGTGCCACTGGGCGAAAATAACCAGCCGACAGACGAGCAGGCGCTCGTCGCGACGCACTTCGCGTACAACATCGGCCGTGGCGCTGCGATCCTCATCGACAAATGGAACGCCGCGCCGGACGCGCGCCCGATCGTCGGCATCGATACGAATAGCGATCCGCACATCGTCGAGAACTGGTATTTCGCGGTCTGGAGCTACAACGGCTTCACCGGCCCCGGCGCCAACCGCAGCAACCATCCGATGGATCCCATCTACGCCGCGTGGCCGCGCGCACCGTACTCGTGCGGCGCGCAGAACGACGGCCTCGGCCACGATCGCAGCCGCTACCCATATCAGGAGTTGGTCTACGGCTGCGCGGCGCACCCGCCGCTGGTGAAGAGCGCCGACGCCGCGGCCGTCGCGCCCAGCGGCGACATCGTCGCGAACGCCGTCACACCCACGCGCACATCGCAAGCAAACGTCGCCGGCGCCTCGCCGACGCCCGCTCCCAACACCGGTAACCAACCGACACCGATCGTGAAGCCCGTCGCCTCGGCCGCCGGCACATTGCTCGTGCCGCTGTGGCAGCCGATGGACGCAACCCTGCCCGACCTCAACAACCCGTACTGGCGCTCGCCGCTCGGGCTACAAAACTTCCAGTACCCGTACAACAAGATGGATATCCCGACACCGAAGCCGCAGCACGCCGACCCAACCGCGCGCCCATCGAGCCTGCTCCGATCGCTCGTGCTGGGCGCGCCGAAGCTCGCCGTCGACCGGCCGATCGTGCTCGTGAACGTGCGCCCGGGTCAGTCAGCGTCGCCCGCGGAGGTGAAGATCTCGAACACGGGCACCGGGCTGATCCCGTGGCGCGTCAGCAGCAACAAATCGTGGATCAAAGTCTCGAACCAAGCCGGCGTCGCCGTCGGCAACGATCTACCGTGCAAGCCCGGCGCACCGTGCGTTCGCACCGCTACACTGAAGATCTCCGTCGATCCATCGAAGGTGCTCGGCAGCGACGCCGCCGTCGTCCACATCCAGGGCCTCGGCCCGGACGGCAAAGCCGCCGACATCGCCGTCTTCGTCCGCATCAACGTCGCCATTGGCGTACCCGGCACGACGCGTAACTAGTCGTCGGTCGTCGGTCGTCGGTCGTCGGTCGTCGGTCGTCGGTCGTCGGTCGTCGGTCGTCGGTCGTCGGTCGTCGGTCGTCGGTCGTCGGTCGTCGGTCGTCGGTCGTCGGTCGTCGGGATGATGCGCCCGCCCGCCAAGGACGTAGCGTGGACTTCAGTCCGCGCGATCGTCGATCCGCAGGCAAAGCGTCGTGAAGAGGCCGTAAGGAC
>JANXYW010000147.1 GCA_025355835.1 Chloroflexota bacterium | reverse complement strand
TGCGCACCTATCTGAGAGCGTACCGCTATTGGCTCCTTGCGGTCCTCATTCTGCAGGGCGTCCAGGCCGCGGCGTCACTCCTGCTGCCGTCGCTCAACGCCGACATCATCGACAAGGGCGTGTTGCCCGGCGACACCGCGTACATCTGGTCGACCGGCGTGAAGATGCTTGTGGTCAGTGCCGTGCAGGTGGTCTTCTCCGTTGGCGCCGTCTACTGCGCATCCAAGGCGGCGATGGGTTTCGGGCGCGACGTGCGTGCGGCGCTCTTCCAACGAGTGGTCGCGTTCTCGGCCAAAGAGGTGCATCTCTTTGGTGCTCCGTCGCTGATTACGCGCATCACGAACGACGTGCAACAGGTGCAGATGCTCGTGCTCATGACGTGCACCATGGTCATCGCCGCGCCGATGATCGTCGTGTTCGGGGTGTTCATGGCGATGCGGCAAGACCGCGGATTGTCGTGGCTGCTGGCCGTGAGCATACCGCTGCTCATGATCTTCCTGAGCGTCATCGTGTCGCGCATGGTTCCACAATTCCGGCTCATGCAGGAACGCCTCGACAACATCAGCGGCGTGCTCCGCGGGCAAATTGTAGGCATGCGGGTCGTGCGCGCGTTCGTGCGCGAGCCGGTCGAGACGGAACGGTTCCACAGGGTGAACCAGGACCTAACGGAGACGTCGCTCAAAGCGGGGCGGCTGATGGCGCTGATGTTTCCCACGATGATGTTCGCGATGAACGCATCGAGTATCGCCGTCATCTGGTTCGGTGGACACCGTATCGACGGCGGAGACATGTCCCTGGGCTCCCTTGTCGCGTTCATTACGTATCTCGCGCTGATCATGTCGGCCGTCATGATGGCGACGATGGTAGCGACGATGGCCCCTCGAGCCGCTGTCTCGGCTGAACGCGTCCAGCAGGTCCTCGACACGTTCAGCTCGGTCACACCTCCCTCCGTTCCCGTCACGGACGTCGCCGAACGCGGACGTCTCGAACTGCGCGACGTCGGGTTCCGTTATCCGGGCGCCGAGCATGCCGTCCTCCAGCACATCTCGTTTACGTCTCTGCCCGGTCAGACGACGGCCATCATCGGGAGCACCGGATCGGGCAAGACGAGCTTGATCAACCTGGCCGCGCGTCTCATCGACGTCACGTCGGGCACCGTTTTGTTTGACGGCGTGGATATCCGCGATCTCGATCCGGAGATCTTGTCGCAACGCATCGGCATCGTTCCCCAGAAGCCGTACCTGTTCTCGGGCACCGTTGCCAGCAACCTGCGCTACGGCAAACCGGACGCCACGGATGACGAGTTGTGGACGGCACTAACGATTGCTCAGGCGGCCGACTTCGTTGGCGCGATGCCTGGAGCACTTGACGCCGAGATCTCGCAGGGCGGGGTAAACGTGTCGGGCGGGCAGCGCCAACGCCTCGCCATGGCGCGTGCGCTGGTCCGCAAACCGGAGATCTATCTTTTCGACGACTCGTTCTCGGCGCTCGATCTGGCGACCGATGCGAGATTGCGCGCCGCGCTCGCGCCGTATGCCAGTGACGCTACGGTGATCATCGTGGCTCAGCGGTTCTCCACCATCATGTCCGCCGACCAGATCCTCGTGCTAGAAGACGGCGAGGCGGTGGGGCTGGGAACGCACGAACAATTGCTCAAGACGTGTCCGACGTACGCCGAGATCGTGGAGTCGCAGATCGGACAGGGAGTGCCGGCATGAACGCTCCCCAAAAGAAGACGGACGCCATACGACCACCGCCGCCGGGTGGCCAGCCCGGCGCGCGCTTCGGCTCGTTCGGCATGCCGGCGGAGAAACCAAAAGACTTCGGCAACTCGACGCGCCGCCTGCTCCGGCGTCTCCAGCGCGAGCGCTGGGCGGTCGTCGCGGCGATTGTCATGACGGTCGTCAGCGTGAGCATGTCCGTACTGTTGCCGAAGGTGCTGGGGAGCGCCACGGACGTCGTTGTACGGTCCGTGTTCACGGGCAGCGCGCTCGATTTCGGTCACCTGGGGCGCATCATTGGCCTCGCCTGCGCGCTGATCGCGGGTGCATGGGTGTTGCAATACGGGATGTCGTTCATCCTCGCCGGCGTCGTCCAGCGAACGATGTACCAATTGCGGGCAGACGTCGAGGATAAGCTCAACCGGTTGCCGCTCAGCTATGTCGACCGGACGCCGCGTGGCGATCTGCTCAGCCGGGTGACCAACGACATCGACAACATCGCGCAGAGCCTCCAGCAGACACTGTCCCAAATGCTGACGCAAGTGCTGATGCTGATCGGAACCGTCGCGCTGATGATCTGGGTCTCCTGGCTGCTCTCGCTCGTCGCGGTCGTCACCATCCCGTTGTCGATGTTCATGATGAGCGCCATCGCGAAGCGCTCCCGGACGCGATTCACGGAACAGTGGATGCACACGGGCAACCTCAACGCCCAGGTCGAAGAGACCTTTACCGGCCACGCCATTGTCAAAGGATTCGGCCGACAACGGGACGTCGAGGAGTCCTTCCGGGTAACCAACGACCACCTGTACGATGCGAGTTTCGGCGCCCAGTTCATCTCCGGCGTGATCCAGCCCGCGACCATGTTCGTCGGCAATCTCAATTTCATCGCCATCGCCGTGCTCGGCGGCATCCGCGTCGCCAATGGCGCGATGACCATCGGCGACATTCAGGCGTTCCTGCAGTACTCACGCAGCTTCTCGCAGCCACTCTCGTGGATTGCGTCGATGGTCAACATGTTCCAGTCGGGCATCGCATCCGCCGAGCGTGTGTTCGAGTTGCTCGACGCGGATGAGCAATCTCCGGACATATCCAACTACGAGGCCGCCGGCGATCGGCGCGGTCGCGTCGAGTTTTCGCACGTCTCGTTCTCCTACAACCCTGACCGGCCGCTGATCACCGATCTCTCCATGGTTGCGGAACCGGGTCGCACAATCGCGATCGTCGGACCAACAGGCGCCGGAAAGACGACGCTGGTGAACTTGCTCATGCGCTTCTATGAACTCGATCAGGGAACGATCACGATAGACGGCCGCGACATCGCGCTCATGCCTCGACACGAGCTGCGGTCGCAGATGGGGATGGTCCTCCAGGACACGTGGCTGTTCGGCGGCACCATTCGCGAGAACATCGCCTATGGCAACCTCGACGCGACCGAGGATCAGATCGTCGATGCGGCCCGGGCGACATACGTCGATCGTTTTGTGCACTCACTACCTGAGGGTTACGACACGAAAATCGATGACGAGGGCAGCTCCGTGAGCGCCGGCGAGCGTCAGCTCATCACGATCGCGCGCGCCTTCCTTGCCGATCGGCCGATCCTCATTCTGGATGAAGCCACCAGCTCGGTCGACACCCGCACCGAGGTGCTCATACAGCACGCCATGGCGGCACTGCGCTCTCAGCGTACGAGCTTCGTGATCGCGCACCGGCTCTCGACGATCCGCGACGCCGACACGATTCTCGTGATGGATGGCGGCCAAATCGTCGAGCAAGGCAATCACGTGGAGCTTCTTGCCCGTGGTGGTGCGTACGCCACCCTCTATAATTCACAGTTCGCCGGCGCCGTGGAAGATGTCGCGTAGCCGGTGTGGACCTAGCGGTTTGCCGCAGATCAGAACTGGAGAAGACGATGCCATCGATCGAAGGCGAGTACGAGCCGAGCACGTGGGGGTGGGTGCGCGATCAGGTCGAGACGTATGAGCGCACGGGCGGCCGAGAAGCCAACACGCTGGGCAACACCGGCCTACCGATCATCATCATCACGACGCGCGGCAACAAGAGCGGCAAGGTGCGTAAGACGCCGCTGATGCGGGTCGAGCACGGCGGTGAGTACGCGCTTGTTGCTTCGATGGGCGGGGCGCCCAAGCACCCCGTCTGGTATCGGAACCTTACGTCGGATCCTGCGGCCGTGATGGTTCAGGACGGCCCCGAGCCGTTCCTCGCCGACGTGCGCGAGTTGGACGGCGACGAGAAGGCTGTCTGGTGGGAGCGAGCCGTTTCGGCATTCCCGCCGTATGCCGAGTACCAGCAACGCACCGAGCGCGTCATCCCGGTCTTCGTCGCGCGCCGCCGGGAGGCGTAGAGTTCGAAGTTCGAGCGACATCGAACACAAGATCTGGTGGTAATGCCCGCGGTGCATGAGCCGCACGCCAGTCGTTACACACCGGTGCAGCAAATGACGATGGCGGCAGAGATTTCGTCGGTTGTCTATCTGTCGCTGCGCGAGGGGCACGCCACCGCGTGCCCCTACACCAGACGCGAGTCGCCTCCGCATTCGCATATGCTCCCGCTGCATCGCAATCAGGGGTTCCCTGACGCGCTTGCATGCCGATTCGCGTCATACTGACCGTAGCGGTGCATGGCACGCGCGCGGATCGGAGCGACATTATCAACCAGCCCGAGGCATCCACTCGCTCCTTCGAACCGCTGTCTCCGCAGGACGCATCGTTTCTCGCGTTCGAGCACGACCGCTGTTACATGCACGTCGGGGTCGTCGGCATCTTCGAAGGCACGTCGTTTCGCGCGGGCGGCGGCGCCCTCGATTTCGAGAAGCTCGAACGCTACGTGCTGGCGCGGCTCACCGGCTGGCAACGGACGCGCCAGAAGCTCGCGCGCACGCCGCTGTTCCGCCGGCCGGTGTGGATCGACGACCGCCGCTTTCGTCCCGAACAACACATGTTCCGCGCGACGATCGAGGCTGGCAGCGGCGAAGAGGCGCTGAAGCGGCTGGCGAGCGATGTCTTTTCGCATCCGTTCGATCGCAAGAAACCGCTATGGGAAGCGGTGCTGGTCGATGGCCTCGACGACGGCAATTTCGCGATCATCTTCAAGACGCATCACGCGATGATCGATGGCATCGCCGGCATGGACTTCGTTGGCGCGCTGCTGACCGCCGATCCGACGCCGGCGTTCGACGACGCGCCGCTGCATCGTGCGGCTCCGCCGCCTTCGCGATTGCGTCTGCTGCTCGATGACGTCACGCACTACGCAGCCGCGCCGGTGAAGTTGCTCGATGGGCTGCGCATTCTTGCGACGGACGGCGACGCGCGCATCGATTTCCGCGATCGCGCGTACGCGCTGGTGCACGTTGTGGTGAGCGGTGTGCGCGGCACGTCGCCGAATCCGCTCAGCACGTATCCGATTCCGCGCCGCACGCTCGATTGGGCCGTCGCCGACGCATCGGGCGAACGCGCGATCCGCGCACGGCTCGGTGGCACGCGCGACGATGTCACGCTCGCCGCATCGACGGGCGCCGTACGCGGCTTCTTGCGCCGCCGCGGCGTCAAGCTGACGCGCCGCCTGCGCATCCGCGCGATGGTGCCGGTGAACCTCCGCACGCGCGCCGAGCGTGGTGGAACCGGCAACCGCGTCTCTACGCTCGTGGTCGCCCTGCCCGTCGCCGAGACGGAAGCGCGCGTGCATCTGGAGCGCATCAGCGAGACGGTCGCGCGTCTCAAGCAGGTGAAGCAGGGCCTGGGCGGCGATGTGCTGGCGCAGATGGATCAGTGGACCGGCACGATGGCGCAGTCGTTCGGCATCTGGCTGGCGAAGTACCGCCGCGCGTACAACCTCTGTATCACGACGATCCCGGGATCGCCGACGGCGCTCTATGCGCTCGAGTCGAAGATGATCGCGCTGTATCCGCTGGCGCCGGTCTTCCACAAGCAGCTGTTCAACATTGCCGCACTGACGTACGCGGGCACGCTGCACTGGGGCGTGCACTACGCAGGCGAAGACGCCGATGCCGCCGCCGAGTTCGTCGCCGATCTGCGGACGTCGTTCGCGGAGTTGGTGGCCGCCGCAGCGGCCGCGCCGCCGCGCATCCGCGTCGTGAAGCCCGAACTGATCGACGACGCCGACCTCGCGCGGGCAGCGGTCGTCGAATAGCGCTCTCGGGTTAGCCACGAAGGACACGAAGGGGCACGAACGTGGGCGCGCGCGTCGGACGTCGCGCTTACGGGCTGCTAGTGTGTCCGCGGGTTCCGTGCAACAGGCGGGGCGCCTGTCCTACATGTTGGCTCTGGTAGTCGCGCCTGCCCTCCGCAGCGGCAAGTGCCACTGCGCGGTGCCACAGGCGGGCGTCGCGGACGTGCGCCGCCTGATCTACGCTATGGCAAGCGATCCGCGACCCTTGAGCTAAAGGCGAAGCCGATGAACCGCGTAGAAATCGAGATCAAGCTCAGCAAAGATCGGGCGTGGCTGCTCGACGCAATCTCGCAGCTCTCGCCGGAAGATCTCGTGCGCGGCGCGACGAAAAGCGAGCACAACCCCGACAACATGTGGTCCGCGAAGGATCACCTGGTGCATCTCGCCGGCATCGAGAAGAACTTCGTGCTGATGATCCGCCGGCACCTCGCCGGCAATCCGAATCCCGTCGCGCTGCGCAGCAATCCCGACGGCACCGAGCGCACGATGGAGGAGGTCATGGCCACCGTGCACGAAATGACCGAGCGCTGGGTCGTCGAGCATCGATCGAAGTCGCTGAGCGAGGTTGTGGCGCTGGGCGAGCAGGCCCGCGGCGAGACGCTGGCGCTCATGGCGGAGCTGTCCGATGAACAGCTTGCCGAAAAGCTGCCGGGTGCGCCGTGGTCCGATGGCACGATCGGTGGCGTCATCAGCGTCAGCGCCGATCACGGACGCGTGCACTGGCAGTGGGCGAAAGAGGGCCTCGGCCGGGTGGTGTAGCTCCTTTTCTCTTTTCACCACAGAGAACACAGAGGTCACAGAGATCATGTTGTAGGGGCACGCGGTGGCGCGCCCTGTTCGTGTTGCGCTGGACCTCACCTCCGCGCTGCGCGCTGGTCCTCTCCGCCCGGCGGAGAGGAGCGTGGCGAGCCGTCGCATTTGGGATCGAGCATCGATCGTAGGTGGGCGACTCACAGGCGGGACGCCTGTGCCACTCTTGGTGGTCTCCGGAGAGTGGCACGGCCGTCCCCGGCTGTGAGTCGATTCGGCACGAGACTCCGAGCCAACGCGCGCGTGTCCGCACGGCGCGGGCTGAATGAGCCTGTCTCAGAACTCGATCCGCGGCGGACGAATGGGAGAACAAGTGAGAGTATTCATCGAGTATCGTCGCCGTCGGGGAACAACTTGCTCTGACGAGGACGGTGGAATCCGCTGATGGGATG
>JANXYW010000127.1 GCA_025355835.1 Chloroflexota bacterium | reverse complement strand
GTGGCGGTGCTATCGGCGACGTGCTCCATCGCGTCGCGCGTGAGGCCGCGGTAGAGCAGGCGCTTAATCTCGGCGGCGGAGAGCGGCGAGCCTTGCGAGACCGACGACGCGAGCGCCATCGCGCGATCCATCAGTTCCGCGTCGGGGACAACTTCCAATACGTAACCGATCTCCTTCGCGCGCGCCGCGCTGATGATCTCCCCCGAGAAGAGCAGGCGTGCCGCTTCCTGCAGGCCGACGATGCGCGACAGCAGCCACGTGCCGGCGGCGGTATCGGGTACGAGGCCGCGGTGCACGAACACCCAGCCGATGCGCGCCGACTCGGCCGCGATCCGCAGATCGCATTGCAGCGTGAACTCTGCGCCGAGGCCGACGGCTGCCCCGTTGATCGCGGCGATGACAGGCTTCTTGATCGACGGGAACGTCCACGGCGCGGGGCGATCGGCGTCGTATGCCTCGCCGTAGGACTCGGCGCGTCCGCGCGCAGGCGGCTGTGCCGAGAGTTGCTGGAGGTCGGTTCCGGCGCTGAATGCGCGGCCTGCGCCCGTGACGACGACTGCGCGTACCCGGTCGTCGGCATTCGCCTCGCGAGCGATGCGCTCGATGTCCACGAGCATCTCGTAGGTGATGGCGTTCATGCGGTCGGGGCGGTTGAAGCGCAGTACCGCCGTTGCGCCTACGATGTTGTATTCCACGTCGGACATGGTTCGCCTCCTGTACGACGATCATCGGCGAATCTGGCGTAAGCGGCAAACGCTCGGCGGACGGGCAGCCGCAGCGCCGTTTTCCAGAATATTTACATCTCCATTGCGCCCCGGTGACACCTCCACGGCCAAAAGGCGCGATGTTGAGACTAAGGAGGGTGGCCCGCGAGGGTCACGAACGGCGGATGAGCGCATTGCGGATCACGGCTGCTTGCCCTTGCGAGGCATGCGCGCGGCTGGCGGGCATCGCGACCGTTCGCGTCGCCGAAGACATGCCGGCGGGCGGACGCCGGCGGCCCGGCACGCTACTCCCGTCGCCGCTGCCGCGACTCGACGGCGCGCTTCCCGCCCCGGTGCGGTGGATCCTGACGGACTGAACGCGCTCCAGCCGGTATTCTTCACGCGATGACGCAAACGAAGCAGAAGTACCGGATCACGGGCGGCAATCGCCTGTACGGCCGCGTGCGGATCAGCGGCTCCAAGAACGGCGCCGACTACGCGATCGCGGCGGCGCTGCTTTCGTCCGAAGACGTCGTACTGCACAACGTGCCGGACATCGGCGACGTGCGCCAGATGGAAGAGATTCTCGAGCACCTGGGCGCGACGGTGGAGCACCTGTCGCCGTCATCGCTGCGGATCAACTGCGCGAAGATCGCGCGCTGGGAAGTGCCAGCGAGCCTGGCGGCGCGGTTGCGCGCGAGCTTTCTCGTGATGGGGCCGCTGCTGGCGCGCATGGGCCGCGCCGCGTGTCCGCCGCCCGGCGGCGACGCGATCGGCATCCGGCCGCTCGACGTGCACCTCGCGGGCTTCCGCATGCTGGGCGCGACCGTGACGCAGAACGGCGACATGTTCGACGTGCAGGAAGACGGCACGTTGCGCGGCGGCCGCGTCATGCTGGACTATCCGAGCGTGATGGGCACGCTGAACGTGATGCTGGCGGCGACGATTACCGACGGCACAACGACGATCATCAACGCCGCGAGTGAGCCGGAGATCAGCAGCCTGGCGACGATGCTCAACGCGATGGGCGCGAACATTAGCGGCGCCGGCACGCAGATCGTGCGCATCGAAGGCGTGCGCGAACTGCACGGCACCGAGCATCGCATCATCCCCGATCGCCTGGAAGCGGGAACGTTCGCGCTGGCAGCTGCGATCACCTGTGGCGAGGTCGAGCTTGAAGAAGCGGTTCCGGAGCATCTCGACGCGCTGATCTCGAAGATGCGCGACGCCGGCGTCACGATCGATACGACCGACGCCGGCATGCGCGTGCGCGGCGACGGGAACTATCGCGCCGTGAACGCGCAGGCGCTGCCGTATCCCGGTCTCGCGACGGACCTACAGCCGCAGCTCGCCGCGTTCTTGACGCAGGCGAACGGTGCAAGCACGATCCACGAACGCGTCTACGACAACCGCCTGCTGTACATCGGCGAGCTGCGAAAGATGGGCGCGAACGTCGTCGCGACGGGGCAGACGGCGATCATCACGGGGCCGACGAAGCTCACCGCTGCGCCGGTGTCGGCCCTTGACGTGCGAGCGGGCAGCGCCTGCGTGCTGGCGGCGCTCGTCGCCGAAGGCACCACCGAGATTGACGAAGTACACCACATCGACCGCGCGCACGAAGACCTTCATGGTAAACTGCGTGCGCTGGGCGCTGACATTGAGCGCGCGTAGCGCCACTCGAACCTAGAACCAAGAGCCTAGAACCTGGCATCGTTGAAGCTGGAACGCGCGGTTGGCGCAGATCCTTCCCTCCAGATTCCAGGCTCTCCTAAGGAACCGAATGTTTCCGAAGCGCATCGGCATCGATTTGGGCACGGCGAACGTGCTGGTCTACGTCAAGGGACGCGGCATCGTCGTCAACGAGCCCTCTGTGGTGGCGCTGGCGAACCGCGACAACACCGTCATGGCCGTCGGCCGCGAAGCGCAGGCGATGATAGGGCGCGTGCCCGGCAGCATCTCCGTCATCCGGCCGATGCGCGACGGCGTCATCGCCGACTACCTGATCACGGAAGCGATGCTGCGGTACTTCATCACAAAGGTGGTGGGGCGCTTCAACCTGATCAAGCCCGAAGTGATGGTCTGCATCCCTGCCGGCGTGACCAGCGTCGAGCAGCGCGCGGTGCGTGACGCCGCCGAGCAAGCGGGCGGACGCCGGCCCGTGCACCTGGTGCCGGAGCCGTTGGCGGCCGCGATCGGTGCGCGCATCCCCGTGAACTCACCGAGTGGCAACATGATCGTCGACATCGGCGGCGGGCGCTGCGAAGCGGCGGTGATCTCGATGTACGGCATCGTCGTCAGCGAGAGTGTGCGCGTTGCGGGCGATCGGCTGGACGACGCGATCGTCGCGTACGTGAAGCGCCGCTACAACCTCGTCATCGGCGAGCGTACGGCCGAGCAGATGAAGCAAGAGATCGGCGCCGCGGTGCCGATGGGCGACGACGAACTCAAGATGGAAGTGCGTGGCCGCGATCAGATCAGCGGCCTGCCGAAAACGCTGACCGTCACATCAAGCGACGTGACGGCGGCGATCCAGGACTGCTTGGCGACGATTGTATCCGTGGTGCGCAGTGTGCTCGAACGTACGCCGCCGGAGCTGGCGTCGGACGTCATCGATCGCGGAATTGTGCTGACCGGCGGCGGCGCGCTGCTACGTCACTTGGACGTACTGCTGGCTCAGGAGACGGGTATCCCCGTCCACATCGCCGAGAACCCGCTCGACTGCGTCGCCATCGGCGCCGGCGTCGCGCTGGAATACCTCGACGTGATCAAGCGCAGTCTTCCAACAGAAGAAGAGACGCTCGTCGCGAGTTACTGACCTCCATCATTCGATAGCACACCAATCTTCATCGAGCCCGCTCAGTGTGAATCTGTAGCGCGGGCTTTTCAGCCCGCGCGGGGCTCGTTCGCGAGACCTCACCCCGACCGTCTCCGCCCGGCGGAGACGGAGGACGATGTACTGTCGTCCTCGAGCGAAGCGCAGGACCTTGCTCGAACGGGCAAGATGCTTCGCTTTGCTCAGAGCTTGTGAGTTTATTCCGAAACCGAGTTCGATCGGTCGAATTTCGAATCTGTGACGCCACGCGAATCGAGCGCGATCGGTATTTCTTCACAAGCTCTCAGCATGACAGCCTGAACGCACACGCGGCCATACGTTTCCGATCGAGGTTTCATCGAGCGTCGGTCCGGCGTTGCCGGGCACACAGCGAGGACGGCTATGCCCCCACGCTTCGCGTCTCGCTGGCGACAGGCTCGTAAGGCTTTCCTCCCTCTCCGCCGGGCGAAGAGGGTCGGGGTGAGGTCCAGCACGCGATCAGCCGCTTCTGATCGAAGTCCCAGCGCGCGTCTGCCCGGCGTTGCCGGACGCACCGGCGTTGCGGTCGCGCTCCACGCTTCGTGTCTATGTAAGCCGCCGTAAGTTGCTACTGCGCGAGCAACGCCTTCTCGATCGCCGCGCCGAGCGCCTGCGTCGAGACGAGCGTGCCGCCGGCGGCCGCGATGTCGGGCGTGCGCAGGCCGTCGGCGAGGGCGCGGCGCACGGCTGCTTCGATCGCTGCGGCTTCGGCTTCGAGTTTGAAGGAGAGGCGCAGCATCATTGCGACGCTGAGCAGCATGGCGATCGGATTCGCCTTTCCCTGCCCGGCGATGTCCGGCGCGGAGCCGTGGATCGGCTC
>JANXYW010000125.1 GCA_025355835.1 Chloroflexota bacterium | reverse complement strand
TCGCAGGGCTATTTCGCGTCCGAGTACGCGAAGGCCGTCGATCTGCTGCTGAACCCCGGCGCTGAGGTGAAGATCGTGGCGCTGGCGGGCGACGCCGCAGGGCACACGCTGCACTCCGCCGCGCTCGCGCTGCCGATCGCGGATCGCGTGATACGCATGATTGACGCAAACGACGCCGACGCGCTCGCGGCGGAGGGCCTGCCACCGCATCCGTCGCCGGCGGCGTACGTCTGCTACGGCACCCTCTGCTCGGCGCCGGTAACGACGCCCGCCGATTTGTTCGAAATCGTCGAGCGCACGAAGCAAGCGTACGAATCGACCCGCCGTCCGGAGCCGCTGGCGGGGCCGCGGGGCGGCGCGATGGCGAGCGACTAGCAATCGATTCACCGCGGAGCCGCGGAGGGCGCGGAGTCTGATTTGTAGGGGCGCCCGACGGGTCGCCGAAGGAGACAACCTGTTGCACCCGGCGTTCTTGCGTGGCTTCAGTATTGGGATGCGGGCGGACACACAGGTCCGCCCCTACATTTCGCTCAGTCCACGGCCGCGCGACCTTAACGACTCGTTCATGCCGCCGCGCTACGATGAGGGTCACAGAATCGAACGAAATCAGGAGGTGATTGTGGCTGAGGGCGAGCGCGAGGCGGACGAGGCGGCGGCGCGGGTGGTGGATGAGCAAGCGGCGCGGCAGCGCATGCCGGCGCCGTTCGATATCGCGTTTCTCTCAGGACGGGAAGACATCACCGAAGTGCTGCTCGTGCGGCACGGGCAGCAGGACTACGACGTCACCGGCCCCGTTTCGCAGATGATCGACCCGCCACTGAGCGAGTTGGGACGTACGCAGGCACGGCTGGTCGGCGAGGCGCTGTCGACGATGCGGATCGATCACGTGTACGCGAGCCCGCTGCGGCGGGCGCGCGATACGGGCGACCAGATCGCGCGGCACCACCGGCTGGAGCCGATCATCGTCGACGACCTACGGGAAGTGGAAGTCTTCCGCGACGTACCGCCGGACAAGACGCCGCTCGAGTACATCGGCCGCATGGCGCTCGTTGGTACGCGGCAGCGGATGGTGACGGAGAAGAGCTGGGACGTGTACCCGTACTCCGAATCGAGCCACGAGTTCCGCAAGCGTGTCATCAACTCGATTGAGGGCATCATCGCTTCACACCCGGCGGAGCGCATCGCGATCGCGTGTCACGGCGGCGTGATCAACGCCTACATTGGCCACATCATCGGCTCGAAGTACGACATGTTCTTCCGCCCCGCGCACACGTCGGTACACGTCGTCGCCGGCGCAGAGGGCATTCGCGCGCTGTACTCGCTCAACGACGTACGCCACTTGATGACGGCCGAGGGGAGTTTTCACTCCGTGTAGGTCGTCGGTCGGTGGTCTTCGGTCGTCGGGGGTGGCGCCGGTGTTCGATACGCTGCTGCCATCACGAGCGCGGGCGCAACAAGTTGTCTCCTTCGGCGACCCGTCGGGCGCCCCTACAGCGTTACGCACTTCAGTCCTTCGTGATCGTCGTACCCGCAATTGGCTGCGCTTCGCTCCACCACGGCCACGATTCTGGTGTTGCGGCGTAGGCGCCGGGACGCGCGCGAACGATCGCGTCAGCGATACGGGCGGCGCGGACGGTCGTCCTCACGTCGTGGACGCGGACGATGTCTGCGCCGTAGGCGATGTTCAGCGCTGTGACGGCGGCAGTCGCCTCGTCGCGCTGATGCGGCGGCAGGCCGGTGACGCTGCCGATGAAGTGCTTGCGCGATGCGGCGACGAGCAGCGGCCGGCCGAACGCGCGGAACTCGCCGAGGCGGCGCAGCACTTCGAGATCCTCATCGTGTGACTTGCCGAAAGCGATTCCGGGATCGAGAATCAACGCATCGCTCGCGACGCCTGCCGCTTCGGCCATCGCGATGCGTTCGCGGAAGAACGCCGCGTGCGCGGCGATGAGGTCGTCGTAGCGAGGCGGTTGCGCCGGGCGGATCTTCGGGCGTTCGTACGTGTAATTGATTACGAGCGCCGCGCCGTACTTCGCCGCAGCCTCCGCCGTACCGGTGTCGTACATGAAGCCGCCGATATCATTGACGATGCAGGCGCCGCCTTGCATCGCTGCTTCCGCGACGGGCCCTTTGTACGTGTCGACGGAGGTGAGAGTGCCCGTTTCGGCGGCGATGCGGCGGATAGCTTCGCCGACGAGCTGCGCCTCTTCATCGGCATCGCGCACAGGCACGTCGGCGCGCGCGCTCTCCGCGCCGACGTCGATGATGTCCGCTCCCTCGGTGGCGGCGGTGACCGCACGACGCACGGCGGCGTCGAGATCGGCGCCGGTGCCATCGCCAGAGAATGAGTCTTCGGTGAGATTGATGATCGCCACGACGTATGTGCGCGCA
>JANXYW010000113.1 GCA_025355835.1 Chloroflexota bacterium | reverse complement strand
GTGGCGGTGGCGACGAGTTTGCCGCGGTCGTCGGTCACTTTCGATTCGAGGAAGACGACTTTACGGCCTTGCTTGATGATGTCGGTGTTGCACGTCAGTACGCCGCCGCGCACGCCGGCGAGATAGCTGATCTTGATCTCGATCGTGGCGCAGATGTCGCCGGGAGGGACGACGGACATCGTTGCGCCGCCCATGCTGTAGTCGACCATCACGTAGACGGCGCCGCCGTGCAGCACGCCGTGCGGATTGAGCAGTTCCGGCACGACGGTGAGACGATAGGTCGCGTGGCCGTCCTTCGCGCCGGCGTTGCTGATGTGCAGCGCTTCCGCGATCGGGCCGATGCTGGCGCCGGGCTCGCGCGCACGGACGATCGTTGCATTCATCGCACCCGCCCAGTCGAGCAAGCGCTGCCGCTGGCCGTCATCGAGCACGTCGATGGCGGCGTCAAGGCGGTCGCGCATGGCCTGATCTGGCATGGGTCGAGGATACAAGCGGGGTGTTGGTGGCGCGAGTTGCGACGGGTTCACCACAGAGGCACAGAGACACAGAGGTTTGATTGGTTGGAGAGAGAGGAAGGGAAACGTCGCTTACGGTCGGGCGAGTTGGATGGTGTAGGGGGCGAGCTGGTTCGTGCCTTCGGTGGAGCCAGCGATGGCGAGGACAGCGTCGGTGACACCGGCGCTGCTGAAGCGCAGTTCGCCAGCGTTCGCGGCATCGAGCGGAATGTCGAGCACGGCGAAGCCGCCGTCGGACTTCGTCTCGATCAGGCGTGCGATGTACGTTTCCGGCAGCGAGCGATCGATCGTCACCCAACCGTTGCTCTTCGGCGGGTCGAGCGGGATTTGCGCGCTGCCGTCTGCAAGCGCGACGTTGCGGATCGCCCAACCCTCGCCGTGCGTGCCGCCGTCGGTGACGTACTCGAATCGCAGCAGCACGTTCTTGCCGGCGAACTGCGCGAGCGGGATCGTCTCGTCGATCCACGCGCCATCCGCGCCATCGCCACTCGTGCCGGAGTAGCCGGGGCCGAACGCCTGCTTTGCTGGATCGTCGGTGGTAGTGTGCGCACCGGCGAGCGCTTGCCACGTTGTGCCGCCATCCGTCGAGACGGAAACGTAGCCCCAGTCGTACCAGCGCTCGATCTGATACCAGGTACGGAAGGTCAGCGTCGGATTCGTAGCGTGCGTGAGATCCGCCGCATACGCGAGCGTCGTGTCGAGATCATCTTGCGCGTTGCTCCAGAGCACGGGGCCTTCTGCGAGCGCGGGCGGCGGCAGCACGGACACGGTGGGCTGGCCCTGGAAACGCAGCACGTAGTCGCCGCCATCGAGGCCGGGCATGGCGTAGTAGTCGGTGCCGAATTGGTGCGCGTTTCCGTCAACGGGGTCGCCGGCGTGCAGCTCCGCATCGATGCGGATATCGATCGCGCGGCCCGGGTTGCCGTACGGGCCATCGTCGCGATTGAGGATGTTCGCGGCGATCCAGTCTGCGAAGACGTCGCGAAACCGCAGCGTCTCCCCGACCGACGACAAGAACTGATCGACTCCGGCGGTTCCCGTGCGAGGCTGCTTCGCAATCGCCCCAAGCGATGCATCGCCGCCGAAGCGGCTTGCGACGTAGCGGAAGAAGGCCGCTCCCGCCCCGTAGTGCGCGCCGGAACCGACCGAATCCCAGGCGTTGAGCTGCGTCTCGGGCTTCGATGCGAAGCTCTTGATCGACGAGACGGCGCCGCCCACGAGCATGGAGCTGTCCTCGGACAAGCCTTCGTTGGCCCACGCCTCTTCACGCGGTGCGTTGTGCGCTTGAATGAGATGCTGGAACTCGTGCGCGAGGACGACGTTGAACGCCGCGCCGCCCGGCTTGAGCGTGCGGTCCATATAGACCATCTCGGCCTCGTTGCTGAGGGAGCGCACCTCGCGCGGATAAATGTCGTCGCCGGAGTAGTAGCCGCCGACCGCGCCACCGAGATCCGCCTGCAGCACGATGATCCGCGGATCGCCATCGACGCCGGGAATGGCGGGCTGTCCAAAGATCGCCGTGACGGTCGGCCACGTCGTCGCCTCGAATTGATCCGCGGCGGCCTGCACCGCAGACGCATCGGCGTTGAGCGCATCATCCTCGTAGAAGTACGCGTGTTCGCTCTTCGCCCGGAGCGTCGCGCTAATGTTGTTGATGACGGGCGGCGTCAGGTGGGAGAGCGCGCCGCCACCAAGGTTGGCGACGAAGAACGTGCGCGCATCGCCGACGTTCACTTCGCCCGCGAACGGTTTCGTCGGCGCGACGCGTCCGGGCGTCGTGCGATAGCGCGCCGCGAGATCGATCGCGTCGGCGACCGGAAGATCCGCGCGCACGCCGATCTGCGATGCCACATCAACGGTCGGTTGCGGCGAAGATGTCGCGCGCGGCGTTGCGGTTGTTGCGACTGCGGCAGGGGATGCGGAGGGCGCGTCGGTGGGCGCACGATTCTTCGAGCCGCCACCGCACGCGGCGACTGCGACTGCCGTGCACAACAGCGCGGCCGCCCACATGGTGAGGCGGCCGGCGACGATGATTCGAGATGAATGATTATCGAGCGCGGGGATGGGCTTTCTCGTAGACCTGGCGAACGTGCTCGTTGGCGATCTGCGTGTAGACCTGCGTTGTCGAGATGTTGGCATGCCCCAGTAATTCCTGCACGCTCCGCAGAGGGGCGCCGCCTCTGAGCATATGAGTGGCGAAAGAGTGTCGCAAGGTGTGGGGCGTGACCGAGGAGGTGATGTTCGCTTCTTTGGCGTACTGCTTCAGGATCAGCCAGAAGCCCTGCCGCGTCAGCCGCTCGCCGCGCCGATTGACGAAGAGCGCCGATTCCTTGCGGTTCTTTACGAGCAATGCGCGGGCTTCATTGAGGTACCCCGTCACGGCCGCCGCAGCCTGCTCGTGAACGGGGATCGTGCGCTCTTTCGAACCCTTGCCCATACATCGCACGTAGGGGTGAGGACCCGCTATGTTCAAGTCGTCCATGTCCAGCGAGACCAACTCGGTGACGCGCAGACCGGTGGCGTACAGCAGCTCGAGCATTGCGCGATCCCGACGCGCTTCCGGCGTGTTGCGCTTCATCGGCTGCTCGAGCAGCTCGTCGACTTCCGTCACCGAAAGCGGCTTCGGCAGCGAGCGGCCGACGCGCGGCGACTCGAGACTCTCCGTCGGGTTGCCGCGAATCGTGCCTTCCGCCTGTAGATATTGGAAGAACGATTTCATCGCGGCGACCTTGCGCGCGACGGTTGCCTCCGCATAGTTCTTGCGCTTCAGGCTGAGTAAGTAGTCGATGATCAGATCGCGTTCGAGTAGTTCCCAATCGCGTGGCTTGCCGTTGCCGCGCAGACCGATAAGAAAACTGTCGAACTGCTGCAGATCGTTTTTGTAGGCAGCGACTGTGTTTCCAGACGCGCCTTTCTCAACCGACATGAAGTTCAGGAAATGGCCAATGTGATCGTCCATTGCGCCCTCGATAGGTAAAGACCAGACAAGTTAGAAAGTGCCCAAGGGGGAAGGAATTGCAGGGCGATTGTAACACGTAACGTGGCCGTGTCTAGTGGTCGCCGGTCTCAATTTCGCGGCGTTTCGATACGTATTCAGAATAGCCGTGCACCACGCTGATTCGCGCAAACTATGACACGTTGAGGCTTCTCGAAGCGCTGTTAGCGTGTCCCGTCGGGCCATGCGTCGCGACCGATGAGCGGTACAAACCCGCACGGTCCATGACGCGCGACCGCGACGCCGCAATCGGTCTTCGTCGCGCACACCAGCTCCTGCCTCCGCAGGTCGCCGACGGGCATGATGAGGCGCCCGCCGTTGGCCAACTGATCGATCAGCGCGCGCGGTAGATGCGGCGCACACGCGCCGACGATCATCGCGTCGTATGGCGCACGATCGGCCGCACCGAGCAGATCGCCTGCGGCGCACGTGTGTACATTCGCATAGCCTAGCGTCGCGAGCACGTCTTTCGCGCGCTCCAGCAGATGCGGCAGACGCTCGACGGTGATCACTTCGCGCACAAGCAGCGATGCAATCGCAGCCTGGTATCCGGAACCCGTGCCGACATCGAGAAGCCGCTCGTGCGGCTGGAGCTCGAGCACGTCCAGCATCAGCGCCACGATGAGTGGCTGCGAAATGGTCTGCCCATCGCCAATCGGCAGCGGGCTATCGTCGTACGCGCGAGCGCGCAGGTCGTCGGGCACGAAGCGCTCGCGCGGCACGGCCGCCATCGCTGTGATGACGCGTTCGCTGCGGACGCGGCTGCGCAGCAGGGCCAGCATGCGCACGCGGGCGGGTGTGAAGCTGGGGACTGCATCGCGGTTGGGTGGACTGGGTGTCAACTGATCATCCTGCGTTGCACATTCGGGGGTTCATCCTGGGATGCGGGTTGGCGACGGTTCGCGTCGCGGATTCGGGCGTTCATCCTGGGATGCGGGCACGGCGCGCCGTGCCCCTACGACTCGTGGGTTGCGTGCTCGGGCGTTCATCTTCGATGCTGGCACGGTACGCCGTGCCCCTACAGTTCGCAGTCGGCGCATTCGGGCATCCAGCTCGGGTGCGGGCACGCCACCGCGTGCCCCTACGGTTCGCGGTCGGCGCATTCGGGCATCCAGCTCGGGTGCGGGCACGCCACCGCGTGCCCCTACGATTCCGGCGCTTTGCGCCGTCATATGGACGCTTTCACTTTGGTGGCTAGCGCTTCGGTGAAGCCGATTGTGGTCGCGATGTCCTCGACCGTGGCGTCGCGAATGGCGCGGACGGAGCCGAACTTCTTGAGCAGCGCCTTCTTTCGCTTTGGGCCGACGCCCGGGATGGTATCGAGCGCGGACTGGAAGCCGGCCTTCTTGCGGACGCCGCGGTGATACGTGATGGCGAAGCGGTGCGCTTCGTCGCGAATGCGCTGTACGAGGTACAGCGCCTGCGAATTGCGCGGCAGTACGACAGGCTCAGAGACGTCCTGCACGTAGATCTCTTCGTGCTGCTTCGCCAGGCCGACGGTCGGGATGTCCTTCGCACCCATCTCGCGCATGACATCGAGGACAGCGGCGAGCTGGCCCTTGCCGCCGTCGATGATCACGAGGTCCGGCATCGCGCCGAACGACTCGTCATCGCGCTTGCGTGCGGTGCTCGCGCCGGGCGCCGACTCGACGTCGGGCGCCTCTGCGCCGGCGTCACGCAGTACTTGCTCCCGCGCGCGGCGGAATCGTCTGCGAAGAACCTCCGCCATCGATGCGAAGTCGTTCGCGCCTTCGACCGTCTTGATGCGGAAGCGGCGGTACTCCTGCGGGCGCGCGTGGCCATCGATGGCGACGACCATCGATCCGACCGACGACGTCCCCTGGATGTTCGAGATGTCGTAGCACTCGATGCGCTTCGGGAGCGCGGGAAGGTCGAGCGCCTCCTGCAGTCCTTCGAGCGCTGTCCGCGTCTTGCCGCTGTCGGCCAT
This sequence comes from Chloroflexota bacterium, assembly GCA_025355835.1. GTDB lineage: Bacteria > Chloroflexota > Dehalococcoidia > DSTF01 > JACRBR01 > JANXYW01. Next base: position 1,675 of record JANXYW010000113.1, on the reverse strand, counting down.
CCACTTCACGCGCGCCATGTCGAGCGTCTCGCGCGCGTTCGTCGTAGCCATCTCGATGAGGCGGAGCTTCTCGCCGCGCTGCGGGACGAGCAGCTCGACGTTCGTGCCGCGGCGCTCAGTGAGCCAGCTCTCGATGAGCGCGTGCTCCGCCAGCTTCATGGGCAGGACGACGCGCTTCGGAACGTAGGTGGCGGACTCGTAGAACTGCTGGATGAAGCTGGCCATGACGTCGGCATCGGTCTCGTCCTTTGTGCCGTCGAGCGTGAAGCTGTCGACGCCGACCATCTTGATGCCGCGGACGAACAGCACCTGGACGACCGCTTCGTCGTCACCCCGCGCGAGGCCGAAGATGTCCTCGTCGGCAGGCTTCGTGCTGGCGACCGCCTGACGCTCCGTCACGCGCTCGACGGCCTGGACCTGGTCGCGGATGCGGGCGGCGCGCTCGAACTGCATCGCCTTAGATTCGGCCTGCATCTGGCGTTTCAGCTCGCGCACCACTTCGTCTGTGCGGCCCTCCAGGAAGAGGATCACCTGCTTGATCACCTCGTCGTACTCCTCCTTCGTGCAGTACGACGTGCAGGGAGCGATGCAGCGGTTGATGTAGTAGTCGAGGCAGGGGCGCGGATCGGTGCCGGTGATCGTCTTGGTGCAGGAACGCCACGGAAAGAGCTTGTTGACGATATCGAGCGTGCGGCGCACGGAGCCGGCGTTCGCGTACGGGCCGAAGTAGCGGGCGCCATCCTTCTCGACGCGCCGCGTTATGTAGACGCGTGGCCACGGGTCGGCGAGGTCGACCTTCAAGTACGGGTAGTGCTTGTCGTCCTTGAGGCGGATGTTGAAGAACGGCTGGTGCCGCTTCACCAGCTCCGCTTCCAGGTGCAGCGCCTCCTGCTCCGTATGCGTGACGACGTACTCGAAATCGGCGATGGCGTCGGACAGCGCGCGTGTCTTGCCCTCCATGCTGGATGGCGAGCCGAAGTACGAACGCACGCGGTTACGCAGATTCGCGGCCTTGCCGACGTAGATCACGGACGCATCGGCGCCACGCATGATGTACACGCCGGGGCCGGTGGGAACGCGCGCGAGCTGTTCGGCGAAGCGGGATGAGGTCACAGGAGTCATTGTAGCTAGCGGCGCCGGCATCGTTTCGGGCATGGGTCGCTGGATTGTGGACGGGGTAGGCGGCACGAGCACCTCACCCCGGCCTTCGGCCACCCCTCTCCACGAAGTGGCGAGGGGATGAGTCGAAATGTGTTCTGGTTGGTGGGTGTGCGGTTTGGGACGAGCAGGGCACGCCACCGCGTGCCCCTACGGTTCGGGCGGTCGCTTGGCACGACGTGGCGAGGGGGCGGGACCGGAGTGCGTTCTGGTTGGCGAGTGTGCGGTTTGGACACGAGCAGGGCACGGCGCGCCGTGCCCCTACGATTCTGCGCGATGCACATTCGGATGTTCATCCTGAACGCGGGCACGCCACCGCGTGCCCCTACGGTTCGGGCGCTTGCTGTGCGGCTCGGGCGCGCTTATGCCGGATGCGGGTGAGGCGATGTTCGAGGGACATCTGATCTGCGGACGTAGCGCGTACCAAGAGTGCGCTCGTGACCTCTTCGGCGGCGGAGAGGTCACGAGTGTGATGTTCGTGATGCTTCGCCAGCTCGAGGCCTGTCGCGCGGTCGCC